>JALYRN010000714.1 GCA_030855295.1 Myxococcota bacterium
CGCCGGCTCTCCCAGCGCGATCGGATCGCGGAGCATCAGGTCCTCTTCGGCCGCGGCGGGCTCGCTGTCGGCCGCGCCGGTCCGCGCTCGCTCGATGCGCGCGCGCAGGCGCACGAGACGTCGCTCGAGCAGCGCGCGCTGCTCGGGCGCGACGGTCGCGTCCCGGAGGTAGCTGGTCAGCGCGGCCTCCGCCGCGACGTGTTGGCCCCTGCGCTCCTCCGCGAGGTAGAGGTTGAAGAGCAGGTCCGGGTGCCGCATCAGCTCGTACGCGGCGCGGAACTCGTCGGCGGCGGTCTCGTAGTCGCCCGCATCGAACGCTCGCCGCGCGAGCTCGAAGCTGTGTCGCGCCTCGTCGAGCTCGGCCTCGGTCGGCTCGGCGGTCGGCTCGGGAGTCGGCGCGGTCTGCGCTCGGGCCGTCGCTGGATGCGCGATCGCGAGCGAGAGCAGCAGCGTGCAGAGGATCGAGAGCGGCGCGAGCGCGCGGGACGTCGTCGCCATGGTCGGTCGCGAGCGTACCCGTGCGGTGATCCGCAGGTCAACGCGGCGCGCATCGGGAGCACGGCGCCGGTCAGGCACCTTCCGCCGGTGCGCGCGACTCGCGCGGCGCGCGGTCGGCGCGGTCGAGGCGGACGCGGAACACCGTGCCGTGGCCGAGGCGGCTCTCGACCGCGACCTCGCCCTCCATGCGCGTCACGAGGTGCTTCACGATCGCGAGGCCCAGGCCGGTGCCTCCCTGCTCGCGCGATCGTCCCGCGTCCACGCGGTAGAAGCGCTCGAAGATGCGCGGCAGGTGCGACGCGCCGATGCCGGGGCCGGTGTCGGCGACCTCGATCACGACGTGCTCGGGCGTGCGCACCAAGCGCACGACCACGCGTCCGCCCGACGGCGTGTACTTGATGCCGTTGTCGACGAGGTTGAGCAGCACCTGATCGAGCGCGCGCTCGTCGCCGCGCGCCGGCTCCGCCTCGCTCGCCCCCTCGATCGCGAGCTGCACGCCCTTGGCTTCGGCCTTCCCCTCGAGCGACGAGAGCACCTTGCTCGCGATCGCGAGCGCGTCGATCGAGCCGAGATCGAAGCGCACGTCCGGCGACTCGGAGCGCGAGAGCTCGAGCAGATCGTCGACCAGCCTCGAGAGGCGGATCGAGTTCTCGACGATGTTGCCGACGAAGCGCTTCGCGATGCCCGGATCGTCGAGCGCGCCGTCGCGGAGCGTCTCGGCGAAGCCGCGGATCGCGGTCAGCGGAGTGCGCAGCTCGTGGCTCGCGTTCGCGACGAAGTCCCGGCGCACGGCGTCGAGGCGCCGCACCTCGGTCACGTCGCGCATCACGACGATCGCGCCGGAGTGGCTCGGCAGCGGCGCGACGTGCGCGGAGATGATGCGGACGTCGCGCGCCGTGTCGAACTGGAAGACGGCCTTCGCGCGGTGGCCCGCGAGCGCGCGATCGACCGCCTCGTGCAGCTCGGCGCTGCGGATCGCCTCGACCGTCGTGCGGCCGAGCCCCGGCGCGCCCGAGAGCCGCACGAACGCCGCGTTGCTCAGCACCACGCGCCCCTCGGGATCGGTGACCAGCACCGACTCGTCCATCGCGTCGAGCATCACGCGCAGGCGCGTCTCCTCGGCGCGCACTGCCTCGAGGCGCTCCGTCAGCTGCTCGGCCATGCGATCGATCGCGCGCCCGAGCGCACCGATCTCGTCGTCGCGGCGACGCGCGCGTACGCGCACGCCGAAGTCGCCCTCCGCGAGCGCGTCCGCGGCCCGGCGGAGCTCCGAGAGCGGGCCCGCGAAGCGACGGGCGATCACCTCGGCGAGGACGACCGACGCGATCAGCGCGAGCACCGAGCCGACCGCGAGCACCTCGCGCAACACCGAGCGGCTCGCAGCGTCGTGCGCGATCGACTCGGCGACGATCCACGTCGCCCCGAGCACGGTGCCCGCGGCGACGAGAGTCGGGGCCAGGAGCCGCGCGCGGATGCTGGGGATCACGTCCGCGCTCAGTCCGTGCGGATGCGGTATCCGACGCCGCGCACCGTCTCGATGTAGTCGCGCGCGGCGCCGAGCTTCTCGCGGAGGCGCTTGACGTGGGTGTCGACGGTGCGGGTCTCGATCCCCGGTGTGTAGCCCCAGACGCGCTCGAGCAGCGCGTCGCGCGTCTGCACGCGGCCGGGGCGGCTCGCGAGATCGTAGAGGAGCTTGAACTCCAGCGCGGTCATCGGGATCTCTTCGTCTTCGACCAGCACACGGTGCTGCGGCACGTCGATCTCGAGCAGGCCGATGACGATGCGCTCGGTCTTGGTCTGGCCCGCGACCGGCGTGGCGGCGCGGCGCAGCACCGCGCCGATGCGCAGGATCAGCTCGCGCGGGCTGAACGGCTTGACGATGTAGTCGTCGGCGCCGAGCTCGAAGCCGACGACGCGATCGATCTCCTCGCCGCGCGCGGTGATCATCATGATCGGGATGGTCGACGTGCTGGCGTCGCGCCGCAGCCGCCGGCAGATCTCGGTCCCCGCGATGTCGGGGAGGTTGAGGTCCAGCAGGATCAGGTCGGGGCGCTGCCTGCGGACCTCGGCGAGCGCGGTGTTGCCGTCACGCGCGGTGACCACGGTGAACCCGGCTTGGCGGAGGTTGTACTCGAGCAGCTCGACGATGTCCGCTTCATCGTCGACCAGAAGAATTCGCTCCCTCATTCCAGACGCGGACACTGGCCGAGCAGCGTAGCAGTCACGTGACGAACGTGTGCACGCACGGAAAGCGTTTGGCTCCGGAGCCTTTGCGCTCCCGACCTTTGCGGCGGCGGGGTGCCCGCGCTAATGGAGGCCGCCCTCGGAGAATCGCATGGCGCTGTCGGTCGGGATCGTGGGGCTTCCCAACGTCGGGAAGTCGACTCTTTTCAACGCGCTCTCGTCCAAGCAGGCGGAAGCCGCGAACTACGCGTTCTGCACGATCGAGCCGAACGTCGGCATCGTGCCGGTGCCGGATCCGCGCTTCGACGCGCTGGTGAAGATCGTCCAGCCGAACAAGACGGTCCCGGCGACGGTCGAGTTCGTCGACATCGCGGGGCTCGTGAAGGGCGCGAGCAAGGGCGAGGGCAAGGGCAACGCGTTCCTGGCGAACATCCGCGAGTGCGACGCGATCGCGCACGTGGTGCGCTGCTTCGTCGACGACAACGTCGTGCACGTCGACAATCGCGTCGATCCGCTGGCGGACATCGAGACGATCGAGACCGAGCTCTCGCTCAAGGATCTCGACACCGTCCAGAAGCGCCTCGACAAGGCGCGCCGCCAGAGCAAGGGCAACAGCCCCCTCGAGAAGAAGGCGATCGAGGTCACCGAGGCGCTCGAGAAGCTGCTCGATCAGGGCAAGCCCGCGCGCCTCTACGATCCGGGCGACGACGAGGACAAGCAGAACCTGGTGCGCGACCTCGCGCTGATCACGCGCAAGTCGATCTTCTACGTGTGCAACGTGCACGAGGAGCAGCTCGCGGGCCCCGAGAAGGACCCGATGGTCTCGAAGGTGCGCGCGCACGCCGAGGCGGTCGGCGCGCCGGTGGTCGTGATCTGCGCGAAGCTCGAGGCCGAGATCATGCAGCTACCGCCCGAGGAGCGGCCCGACTTCCTGGAGTCGGCGGGGCTCGCGGAGCCGGGGCTCAACGCGGTGATCCGCACGGGCTACCAGATGCTCGACATGATCACCTACTTCACGGCGGGCAAGCAGGAGGTCCGCGCCTGGACGATCAAGCGCGGCACCAAGGCGCCGGGCGCCGCGGGCAAGATCCACAGCGACTTCGAGCGCGGCTTCATCCGCGCCGAGGTGATGTGGTGGGACGATCGCGTGACCCTCGGCACCGAGGCCGCGGTCAAGGCCGCCGGCAAGATGGGCACGGAGGGCAAGGAGTACGTCGTGCGCGACGGCGACGTGATGCACTTCCGCTTCAACGTCTGACTGAAGGCCCGGCGCGACGGGCGACGGCCGCGTGGGGGGACCTTCGCGGGCGGCGCGCCGGGTCTAGGTCCATGATGAGGCATGGCGCGGAGCAGTGACGCGCGGGGGCTCGTCGGGGCATCGCTGGCGATCGCGGTCGCTCTGGCGGCGATGCCCGAGGCGCGCGCGCAGACCACGGACG
>JALYRN010000715.1 GCA_030855295.1 Myxococcota bacterium
CGGCGACGCTGCGCACGTTCGGGCGGCAGGGCGCGCGGCCGTTCTATCGAGGCGCGATCGCGCGCGCGATCGTCGCCGCGGTGCAGGCGCGCGGCGGCCTGATCACGATGGAGGATCTCGCCGCGTACGAGGTGCGCGAGCGCGAGCCGCTGGTGGCGGAGCGCTTCGGACATCGCTGGGCGACGGCGCCGCCGCCGAGCGCGGGCGGCTTCACGATCCTGCACTCGCTCGCGCTGATGGAGCGCTGGCAGCCCGAGGGCGGATGGCACGACGGAGCGGCGTTCCGGCACGCGCTCACGCAGTCGTGGAGCGGGGCGTTCGTCGATCGCGCGGCGTACCTCGGCGATCCCGATCACGCGGAGATCCCGATCGAGCGGATGCTCGCGGAGGAGCGGCTCGAGGCGCGCGCGGGGCTCTTCGATCCGATGCTGATGCGCACCGCGGACGGCTGGGAGATGCCGCTCGAGGGCGAGGGCGAGACGACGCCGGCGGCGATGCCGACGGGCGGCGGGACCTCGCACCTGTGCGTCGTCGATGCCGAGGGGAACGTCGCGTCGATCACGACGACGATCAACCTGCAGTTCGGCTCGCGCGTGAGCGCGGCGGGGATCGTGCTGAACGACGAGATGGACGACTTCGCGCGCGAGCTCGGGGAGGCGAACTACTTCGGGCTGCCGGGCGGCGCGGCGAACCTGCCGGCGGGCGGGCGGCGGCCGGTGTCGTCGATGTCGCCGACGATCGTGCTCGCGGGGGGAGATCCGGTCCTGTGCATCGGAGCGAGCGGAGGATCACGGATCATCACGGCGACCGAGCAGGTCGCGCTCTTCGCGCTGGTGATGAGCGAGCCGATCGCCGAGGCGATCGCGCGGCGCCGGGTGCACCATCAGGGGCGCCCCGGCACGACGCTGTACGAGCGCGGGATGGACGCGACGCTGCGCGTCGGGCTGTGGGGGCGCGGACACGATCTCACGGAGGTGAGCGCGCTCGCGAACGTCCAGGCGATCCGGATCGTCCGCGCGGAGGACGGAACGCGATCGCTCGAGGCCGGAAGCGATCCGCGGAAGGACGGCGAGCCGCGCGGGCGATGATCCGCGCGCGGCCTCGACGTCCGAGCGCGCGGCTGCGGCTCGGGGAGCAACGGTGTCGCGCGTAAGGCGACACTCGCGCGCTCCCGACCTGCGATTTTTCCGCTGGGTCGCGCGCCTGACGTCGGTGGTAGAGTCTGCCGCACGAATGGACCCGGCTTCGCGCGACGACGGGCGCACCGAGCGCTGGATTCGCGACGACGACGAGGGCGAAGCGCGGCTCGAGATCCCCTCGATCGAGCTGCGCAGCCTCGACGGCGGCAGCGATCTCGAGAGCCGCGGAGCCCCGCGCGTGCTCGGCGCGGTGACGCGCACCACGCTCGGCGCGCATCCGTCGAACGACGTGGTGCTCGACGACGCGACGGTCTCGCGCTTCCACGCGGAGATCCTCGTCGGCGCCGACGGGGTGCGCGTGATCGACGCCGGCAGCTCGAACGGCGTGGTGGTCGACGGCGTGCTGGTGCGCGACGCGTTCCTGCGCGAGGGCAGCGTGCTCGAGCTCGGCCGCGTGCGGCTCGGCGTGCACCTGGGCGGCGCGCGGGTCGAGGTGCCGCTCGCGCGCGGAGAGCGCTTCGGCGAGCTGGTCGGGCGCTCGCCGCGCATGCGCGCGCTCTTCGACGTGCTCGAGCGCTGCGCCGCGAGCGACAGCACCGTGTTGCTCGAGGGCGAGACCGGGACCGGCAAGGAAGCGATCGCGGAGTCGCTCCATCGCGGCAGCCGTCGCGCCGAGCAGCCGTTCGTCGTGCTCGACTGCAGCGCGATCCCGCACGAGCTCGTGGAGAGCCACCTCTTCGGGCACGAGCGCGGCTCGTTCACGGGCGCGGTCGGCACCCGCATCGGTGCCTTCGAGGAGGCCTCGGGCGGCACGCTCTTCCTCGACGAGATCGGCGAGCTCCCGACCGATCTGCAGCCGAAGCTGCTGCGCGCGCTCGAGCAGCGCGCGGTGCGGCGCGTCGGCGGCGCGAAGCGCATCGACGTCGACGTGCGCGTGATCGCGGCGACCAATCGCCGGCTGCACGAAGAGGTGAACGCCGGTCGCTTCCGCGCGGATCTCTTCTACCGGCTCGCGGTGGTGCGGGTCGCGGTGCCGCCGCTGCGCGAGCGCCTCGACGATCTGCCGCTGCTGATCGGGGCGCTGCTCGAGCGGCTGGGCGCGGGCGAGGAGCAGCGCGCGATCCTGCTCGGGCCGGGCTTCCTCGAGCGACTGCGCGCGAGCCCGTGGCCGGGCAACGTGCGCGAGCTGCGCAACGTGCTCGAGCGCTTCCTCGTGCTCGGCGATCACGCGGACGAAGGCGACGGAGTCGCGCCGGCCGCCGGGAGCGCGCACGGCGCCGCGGCGATCGATCCGCGGGTCTCGTATCAAGAGGCGCGCGATCGCGCGATCGGCGACTTCGAGCGGCGCTACCTCGAGGCGGTGCTCGCGCTGCACGAGGGCAACGTCGCGAAGGCGGCGCGCGAGAGCGGCCTCGATCGCACCTACCTCCATCGGCTGCTGCGCAAGCACGGTCTGCGGTAGCCGCCGCGACGGCGGCCTGTGTCTTGCTGGGAGCGGCGCCATGCGAACAGCGGTCTCGACATCTCTTCGGCTGATGGCGGTCGCGGCGGCGCTCCTCGGGTGCGACGGCAACCTGGTCGGCGGCGAGAACGACGATGCCGGCCGCTGCGGCGCGTGCCTGCTCGACGGGGGAAGGCCGCGCGTCGATGCATTCGTCGCGCTCGACGCCGACGGCGGCGCGCCCGATGAGCACGATGCCTCGATCGCCGGCGACGCCGGACCGCCGCCCGAGCCCGACGCGGGCCCTCCGCGCACCGACGCGGGTTCCCCGCCGCCCTCGTCGACGCGCCAGACCGCACGCCCGGTGGGCACCACCGACGCGGCGCTCGGCTACTGGGAGTACCTCCCGCCGGACGACGGCGACGACGCGCCGCCTCCGCTCCTCGTGTTCCTCCACGGCGTCGGCGAGAACGGCGATGGCTCGGCGACGCAGCTCGAGCGCGTGCGCGCCGCGGGCCCGCCGCGCCTCGTCCATCGCGACGAGTGGCCCGCGGAGCGACCGTTCATCGTGCTCTCGCCGCAGCATCCGGGCAGCGGCTGCCCCAGCGCCAACGAGGTGCGCGACTTCCTCGCGTTCGCGCTGACCGAGTACGAGGTCGACCTCACGCGCGTCTACCTGACGGGCCTGAGCTGCGGCGCGATCGGCGCGTGGAACTACCTCGGCGCGAACCTCGACTCGCAGATCGTCGCGATGGTGCCGATCGCGGGAGACGGCCGCGGGGCGTGGTCGCGCGCGGGGTGCGAGCTCGGGCGCGTCCCGATCTGGGCCTTCCACGGCGACGCCGACACGGTCGTGCGCCCGGTCGGCACGATCGAGCCGACGACGAGCCTGATGGCGTGTCCGTCCCCGCCGCGCGAGGAGCTGCGCGTGACGATCTATCCCGGCGTCGCGCACAACTCGTGGGGCCGCACATACGACGGAAGCGCGGGCCACGACATCTATGCGTGGCTGCTGACGCACCATCGCTGATCGGCTCACCGGACCGGCACCGAGACGCGCACCGTTCCCGACGCGGGCACGCGCACGCGGCGGCGGATCGACTGCCCACGACCGAACGGCTGGATGCGCAGCGTGGTGGTGCCGGCCGGCATCGGGAAGGTGCCCGGCGCCTCGCCGATCATCCGGTCGCCGCGGTAGACCAGCGCCCACCCGCCGGGTGTCGCGACGGAGACGATGCCGCGTCCGCGCGGCGCAGTCGCCTCCTCGGTCACGTCGGCAGAGGCAGATCCGGACGTCGGCGCCGAAGGGGGTGCGGGCTCCGCAGCGGACGGCGAACCGGCGGACGCAGATGCGGGATGCGGCGCCGATGCGGAACCGGATGCGGGATCCGGAGCGGGCGCGGAACCGGACGCGGATGCGGGATCCGGAGCGGGCGCGGGATCCGGAGCAGACGCGGGCGCGGGCGCGGACACCGGCACCGCTGCGGGGAGGGCCGCGACGTCCTCTCCGTGCCCCCCCGCTCCGCCGAGCACCCACGCG
>JALYRN010000716.1 GCA_030855295.1 Myxococcota bacterium
TCCTCGGCCCGATCGAGGCGGTCGCGCACCTCGTCGGGCAGCAGCAGCACGTCGTCGATGAAGCGCGCGGCGCGGCCCACGGCGCGATCGAAGATGCTCATTGCGCCGCCGAGCGTAGCGGATCGCAGAGGCACGTCGACGGCCGACCGCGCCGCGCGTATCCTCGGCCTCCGTGGAACC
The DNA here is from genome assembly GCA_030855295.1 of Myxococcota bacterium. GTDB lineage: Bacteria > Myxococcota_A > Polyangia > Polyangiales > Sandaracinaceae > Sandaracinus. Next base: position 181 of record JALYRN010000716.1, read on the forward strand.
CACCCCCGCGAGCGCCCCGCCCGGCTCGTCCGCTGGCGCGGCACGCATCGCCGTCGTCGACGACGACCGGGTGACGCGCGAGTACGTCGCCGGCCTGCTGCGCGGTCACGGGTACCGCGTCACCGCGGTGGAGAGCGCGCAGAAGCTCCTCGATCTCCACCGTCAGGGCCTCGTCGATCTCGTCCTGCTCGACGTGATGATGGACGGCCTGAGCGGCGTCGACTGCTGCCGCATCCTCAAGACGACCTCGCCGCCCGAGACGTTCCTGCCCGTGATCCTCGTCACCGCGCGCAGCGATCCCGACAGCCGCGTCGAGGGCCTGCGCATCGGCGCCGACGACTACGTCACCAAGCCCTTCGACGAGCGCGAGCTGCTCGCGCGGGTCGAGTCGATGCTGCGCATCAAGCGCTCCCACGACGGCCTCTCGGCCGCCCGCGATCGCCTCGCGCAGCTCGCGGTGCAGGACGAGCTCACCGGGCTCTACAACGTGCGCTACCTCCACTCGCGCCTGATGGAGGAGTTCAAGCGCGCCGAGCGACACCGCGATCCGCTCGCGGTCGCGATGCTCGACGTCGATCACTTCAAGTCCGTGAACGACCGCTTCGGTCACGCGGCCGGTGACGCCGTGCTGCGCGAGGTCGGTGGCCGTCTGCGGAAGTCGGTGCGCGACATCGACGTGGTCACGCGCTACGGGGGCGAGGAATTCGTCGTGCTGCTCCCGAGCACGCACCTCGCCGGCGCGCTCGTGGTCTCCGATCGCATCGCGCGGTCCCTGCGCGAGGCGCCCTTCGACGCCGACGGCCGCGAGATCCAGGTCACCGCGTCGATCGGGCTCGCGCTCTTCCCGAGCCGCGGCGTGCAGACGAAGGAGCTGCTCCTGCGCTCTGCCGATCGCGCGCTCTACCGCGCGAAGGACGAGGGACGCGATCGCATCTGCGTCTTCCAGGAGCAGGGCTACGTCTTCGCGCCGGTCCGCACCGGATAACAGGAGTGCTCGCCCCGGAGGGCGCGTACGGGAGCGCGCGCCTCGCGCGCGGACGGAAGCGACCGGAGCGGGCGAGCCGATCAATGGGCGCGCGGACGGAAGGGATCGGAGTTCGGCTCAGGCCTCCGCGCGCTTGGTGCGCGCGGCGCCCTCGGCCGCCGAGGCGCCCGCCTTCTCGAGCGTCTGCAGGAACGCTCGCTCCAGCGTCTTGGTGAGCGGCGCGACGTGCCGCACCTGCTGCCCCGCCGACACCGAGATCCCGAGGATGAACGCGGCGTCCTTCCCGGGCGGGACGCGCACCTCGAGCGCGCTGCCGTCGCGCGTCACGACGCAGCCGCCGATCTCGAGCGCCGTCTTCAGCGAGTCCGGCTCGCCCTTGCCGCGCACCTCGAACACGCCCGCCTCGGTTGCGATCAGCGGCGCGAGCGCGCCCGCGTAGAGCACCTCGCCGGTCGCGACGACGACCACCTGATCGCACGTCTTCTCGACGTCCGGCAGGATGTGCGTCGAGAGCATCACGCTCGCGCCGGTGCGCGCGGGGATGTCGAGGATCAGCGCGAGCATCTCGTCGCGCCCGCGCGGATCGAGACCGCTCGTCGGCTCGTCGAGCAGGAGCAGCTTCGGGTCGCCGACCAGCGCCTGCGCGAGCCGCGCGCGCTGCCGCATGCCCGTCGAGAACGAGCCGAGCTTGCGATAGCGCGCCTCGCCGAGCCCGCAGTAGTGCAGCACCTGGTGCGCGCGCCCGGTCGCCTCCGAGCGCGGCAGCCCGCAGAGCTCGCCCGCGAGCGCGGTGAACTGCAGCGCCGTCAGCTCCGGCAGCACGGCGTCGCCCTCGGGCATGTAGCCGATGCGCGCGCGCACCTCGAAGGGGTTCCTGCCGACGTCGAGATCGAACACCTTCACGCTGCCGTGATCGGGCACGAGCAGCCCGAGCAGCGTCTTGAGGAGCGTCGACTTGCCGGCGCCGTTCGGGCCGAGCAGCCCGATGCGTCCTGGCTCGAGCTTCAGCGAGACGTCCTTGAGGGCCCGCAGCTCGCCGTAGCGCTTCTCGACCCCCTCGATCTCGATGAGCGACATGCGCGGCGCAAGCTAGACCGCGGGCGCACGCGCAGCAAACGGCATCTCAGCGCCTGCGGCGCCGTCGCGCGGGCGGCTCGACCGGGGAGCGCACATCGGGATCCGGGCTCGAGAGGTGGTGCCCCTTCGGGATCGGCAGCACGCCGAGCCGCAGGCTCCCGATCAACAGCAGCAGCCCGCCCACCGCGATCACCGCCACGCCGTACTCGACGCCGACGTCCATCGCGTGGTGCGTACGCTCGGCGAACTGCGCCGCGCCCTGCCGCACCTTGAGCACCGTGTACGCCAGCGAGAGCAGCGGCGCGATCGCGAACACCACGCCCGCGAGCCGCGCGCCGAGCATCGCGATCGGCGTGCGCCGACGCATCAGCACCCAGACGAACATCGCCGCGACGAAGGGCACGGTCCAGAGGTTCGGCGCGTTCGTCGACGCCGCCTCGAACCCGGTGAAGAGCCGCATCCGCGAGTCGGTCTCGATCGCGAGCACCGGCATCAGGAACCCGACCGCCGACACCACCACGCCCGCCATCACGAGGCCGCGCCCGAAGCGCGGATCGAGCAGCGACACCGCCTGATCGTGCGCCGGCAGATCGCCGGCATCGACCTCGGGATCGCGCGGCAGCGCGTCGAACGGAACGAGCGCGAGCTCGTGCTCGGGGCACTCCTTCTCGCCCTCGAAGCACTCGCGACAGAACGGGCAGAAGAGCAGCGGCCGGGCGTCGGTGTCGGGAGGCTTCGGCATCGCGAGAGGAGCGGCGGCGGACAGAGAGGAGAGGCTCATCGAAGGACTGGACACCCCGCCCGGGCCGCTGTTCCCAGGCGCTCGCCGCGCATCCTCAACCACTCGATAAGACTCGGTTTTTTCGAGACGCGCGGCCTCGCTCCGGCCGGGGGACTATAACAGTCGCGACATGGACCGCCAGAACCCACCTTCCAGCCCGCCTCCGCCCGCCGACATCACGATCAAGGCCGAGGACGAGACGGCCAAGGGCCGCTTCTCGAACCTCGCGCAGGTCGGTTCGAGCTTCGACAGCTTCGTGCTCGACTTCGCGTTCGTGCAGGGCCGCGCGGGGTGGCTGCTCAGCCGGATCCTGCTCTCGCCCGCGCACGCGAAGCGCTTCCACGCCGCGCTCGGTGAGACGCTCGCGCGGCACGAGGCGCGCTTCGGCGCGATCGAGACGCCGCCGACGATCCAGTGACCCTCCTGTCGTCGTGAGGTCCTGTCGTCTTCAGGGCCTGTCGTCAATCGGCTCGCCCGCTCCGGGACCTGCCGTCCGCGCGCGCGGCGCGCGCTCCCGTACGGTCCCTCCGGGGCGAGCACTCCTGTCTTCAGGGCGACGCGACGAGGATGCGCTCGGTGGTCGTGCCCTCGAGCAGGCGCACGCGCCGGATCACCGGCGGGCGCCCGGCCGTCAGCGCGCGCACCTCGATCTCCTGACCGACCACGAGCCCGGTGACGTCGAGCGGCGCTTCACCGCGGAGCACGCCGTTGACCATCACCTGCGTGCCCGGTGGATCGGTCTCGACGCGCAGCGTCGCGGGCATCGGCGCGAGCACCACGAACTGCCGCAGCGTGCCTTGGGTCGGCGAGAGCTGCGCGGCCCACGGCTGATAGCCGGGCATCGCGACCTCGACGCGATAGGTCCGGCCGCTCTCGATCCCCTCGTGCGCCGTCAGCGGCGTGACGCCGGGGACCGGGTGGCCGTCGATGCTCACCGTCGCGCCGGTCGGCGACGAGATCACCTCGATGCCCGGCGCCGGCGCGCCGCCGATCGCGACGAGCACCGCGACGGCGACGAGCGCCACGATCCCGAGCCCCGCGATCCCCGCGTAGACCGCGCGCCGCCGCGACTGGTTCGGACTGCTCGGCGCGAACC
>JALYRN010000717.1 GCA_030855295.1 Myxococcota bacterium
GACGGCGAGCGCCGCGACGCGCCACGCGTCGACGCCCGCGAGCGCGATCGGCACGGCGCACGCGACGCCCGTCCCCGCGATCGCGATCCCTGCTCGAACGCGCTGACGGCGCACGCTCATCTACACGAGGACGATGTCCTCGACGTCGAGCGCCTGCTGCGCGACCACCGAGCGCGTCTCCTCGTCGCGCTTCGCCGCGAGCTCGTAGAGCTCCGCGAGCAGCGCCGGATGCTCCCGGATCGTCTCCTGGAACTGCGTGCGCGGCAGGTGCAGGGTGATCGTCGGGTGCGACGCGGTCACGGTCGCGGTGGCGGGCCGGCGCAGCACGAGCCCGATCTCTCCGACGACGTCGCCCGGCCCGAGCTCCGCGAGCACGATGCGATCGCCGTCGGCATCTTTGCTGCTGACGCGCACCGAGCCGCTCGCGATCAAGAAGAGCCCCGCGGCCTCCTCACCCTGCGTCACGAGCACGTCGCCTACCTGGAAGGTCGTCGTCTCGAAGCGCGCCATCAGCTCGGCCTGCTGGGCGGGCGCGACGGCGTTGAGGATCGTGCTGTGGCGCACGAGGTTCGTCATCATGCGGTTGCGGCAGAACGCGGAGAGCTCCTTGCCGACCGCGGCCTCGGTCGCAGCGATCGCCTCGAGGGCCTCGCGCGACGCCACCAGCACCTGCACCGGCTCCGCGGCGATCACCGATGCCGCGCGCGGCGCCTCGCTGACGAGCGCCATCTCACCGAAGATCGCGCCGGGACCGAGCAGCGCGAGCACGTCGGGCTCCGCGTCCTCTGCGGCGCGACGCTCCGCGCGCAGGAACCCGCGGACCACGACGAACGCCTCGCGGCCCTCTTCGCCCTGCCGGATCGCGACGTCGTCGGTCGACAGATCGCGAAGCGAGAAGCCATCGAGCAGCCGCTGGAGCGCGGCGGGCGGCAGGGCCGAGAAGAGCGGCAGCTCGCTCACCTTGCCGTCGGCCGCGACGGGATCGGTGGCGCTCGCCATCGCACGCAGCGCGGCCTCGGCGCGATCGAGGAGCGCCTCGCCCGACAGCTTCGCGAGCCCGTCGTCCGGCGCGGCGACCGGCAGGGGCGGCGGCGCGGGCGAGACGTCGGCGAGCCGGGCGCTGCCGCGACCGAACGCTGCCGCGATGAGCTTTCGGAGCGGCTTCGCATCGAGCTCCGCGCGCTTCGCGATCGCCGCGATCGCGGTGGCCGAGGGCAGATCGCTGCGTCGCACGTACGCGTCGACGAGCCGCGCGGCGATCGCGTCGAGCTCCTTCTTCCGCCCCGCGCCGAGCACCACTTCGAGCGCGAGCGACGCCGCGCCGAGCTGCAGCGGATCGCTCTCGAGCAGCGCGACGCACCGGCGCAGCCCCTCGTCCCGGCGCCCCGCCAGGACCGCAGCCCACGCCTCGTCCAAGATCCCGAGCTCCCGCGCGCCTTTTCCGGACATGCGCCGCGCAGCCTACCAGCCCGCGGCCCCCGCGCCGAGATCCGCCCGCGCCACCGCAGCCGCCGCCCCACCCGCGCCTCGCGAGACGGCAGATCCCCCCCGAGCACCTCGCGTCGTGAGCTGGGCGCTCAGCGGCATCCGGTGACGAGCACGCACCGCAAGCTACTTCCGTAGCTGAGGAGCGCGCGCAGGCAGCGGATGACGATCAGCGCCCAGATCGCGACGCGCCCTCCCCGGTGGATCCCCCGCTCTCAGTGGTGGTGCTCACCGTCGGGACCGTGGGGGTGGCCGTGCTCCAGCTCTTCGGGGGTCGGCTCCCGCACCGAGACCACCTCGACGTCGAACGTCAGCACCTCACCCGCGAGCGGATGGTTCAGGTCGACGTGCACGAGGTCGTTCTCGACCTTGTTGATCCAGAGCGGCACGACCGCCCCCGACGGATCGCGCAGCGCGAGCTGCATGCCCTCCTCGAGCGAGACGTCCGCCGGGAACGCCTCGCGCGGGACCTGCTGCTCGCCGCGCGTGTCGCGCTCGCCGTATCCGTCGGCCGGCTGCACGACGACCTCGAGCTTCTCGCCCACGTTGCGCCCCGTCAGCTTGCGCTCGAGGCCCGGGACGATGTTGTCGTGGCCGTGCAGGTAGAAGAGCGGATCGCTCCCCGATGACGAGTCGACCACTTCGCCCGCTGCGTTCTTCAGCGTGTAGTGGATGCCGACGACCTTGTCGGCCGCGATGGTGCTCTGGACGGTCTCGGACACGGGGCCTCCGCTCTCTCTCTTCTCGAATGGGTACTGCGCAGCGCGTGGCCCTCCGCCGTCGGAAGCGCCTGCCACGATGGCGACCTATTCGCCCGCGCGCGCGGCGCAACCTACACGAGGGAGCACGATCCCGCGAATCGCGCTCCCCGCTCCGACGCGTCGGCGATGCCGCGCGATCAGGTGCCCGGATCGGGCGTCGGCTCGGGCTCGGGCTCGGGCGTCATGTCGGTGGTGCCGACGATCTCGGTGCGGGCCGCGGTGTAGGTCAGACCCGTCGAGTAGCCGTCGACGAAGCGCGGGCGACCCGAGACGACCTCGTCGATGCAGCCGCGCCCCTCGAAGCGCGTGCCGTCGCCGTCGATGCACGCCGTGATCACGGCCTGACATCCCTCGGCGCCCTCGCGCGTGATCTCGTAGCTCTCGAGCCCGTCGCCATCGAGATCCACGTCCGGCGCCACGTTCCCGATCGGCAGCCCGAGGATGCGAACGCCGCCGACGAGCATGTCGAACATCGTCGCGGGCGCGCTGCTGCCGTCGCACGGATCGCCGATCTCGATCATGAAGCCGCCGCCGCCGCCGAACATCTCGAGGACGTCGGCGTCGATCAGCCGCAGGAGCGCGGGACCGACGACGCCGCAGAGCAGCCCCTCGTCCAAGCTCGAGAGCTCGCCGCCCGCGGCGACCGTCGTGCCCTGCACGCGGCCCTGCTCGAGCGTGAGCGGCAGGAAGCCGAGCGGCAGATCGATGTCCTCGGGGCCGGCGTCGAGCTGGCGCGCGGCGATCGCGCCTTGGAGCGACGTGAGCGGCGTGCCGTCGGCGTCGAGCACGTTCGAGTCGACGAGGAAGGTGCCGGGCGTCGGCCCGGGCTCACCGGTCATCCACGCGACGCGCAGCGAGTCGTCCATCGCGCCGCTGCGATCGTCGAGGCCCATGAACGACATCAGGAAGGTCGGCGCGCCGCCTCCGCCTCCGCCCAGGAACATGTTGAGGAGCGCCGCCGCCGGCCCGAGCGCGCGTGCGAAGCGGTTGTCCGGGTTGCCGTCGCCGCTGTAGTCGCAGCCCTGGCCGGTGGTGCCGAACTGGAGGTCCGAGACGACCATCGAGATCTCGTCGCGGCAGTCGGCGCCGCAGCCGTCCCAGCGCGACGCGTTGCTGTCGTCGCACTCCTCGGGAGGGGTGAGGGTGCCATCGCCACAGCCCATCAGCGTGCGGCAGTCCTCGGTGCACATCGCGCCGCCATCGCAGACCTCGCCGGTCACGTAGTCGACGACGCCGTTGCCGCAGGTCTCGTTCGAGCGGCAGTCGGAGCGGCAGCCGTCGTTGCTGCGGTTGTTGCCGTCGTCGCAGACCTCTTCGCCGGTGACGACGCCGTCGCCGCAGTAGGGCTCGCGCACGCACGTCGCGCCGCAGCCGTCGCCCGGCAGGACGTTCCCGTCGTCGCACTGCTCCATCGCCTCGACCGCGCCGTTGCCGCAGACGGGGCCGGGCGGGACGACGGTGCCGTCGGGCAGCATGCGCGCGTCGAGCATCACCGAGATGCCGGCGTCGTCGCCGGTGGTGTGCGACTCGCTGCAGCCGGTGGCCGAGGCGAGCGCGAGGAGGAGGGCGAGCGAGAAGCGAAGACGAGCCATGGAGATCTCCCGGTCGTTGGAGCGCGAAGCTTACGACTGAATGGCGCTTCAGCGCGCGGTGCCGCTCGTGAGTTCGCTCAGTCGCAGCACTCTTCGCGTGAGCGTGGAGATTCCGAGTGAGACGAGATCTTCGGAGCGCACGGCGCGCGCGCGATCGCCGGCGTCGCGGACCGTCGCGCAGAAGACGCGCACGGTGAGCCGGCGATGCGTCAGCACGTGCTCGAGCTCGCCGCGGGGGCGCGTCGTGATCGACGCGTCGACGCCGAGCTCGCGCAGCGC
>JALYRN010000088.1 GCA_030855295.1 Myxococcota bacterium
GTGCCGGAGATCGCGAACGCGGTGCGCGACAGATCGACGAGCTCGTGGCGCGCGCCGAGGCGCAGGCCGAGCTCGTCGCCGTACGGCTCCGACGTGAGCACGACGTCGATCGGGGCGTCGGTCACCGCGCGCACCGCCTCGCGCATCAGCGCCACGTGGGCGCGCCAGATCGCGTCGCTCTCGTAGTCGACCGGGTGATCGTCGACGATCCCGGTGATGGTGATGCGCGCGTCGTCCGCGTGCTCCTCGCGCATCCATGCGACGCGCTCCTCGAGCGAGAGGCTCTCGACGCTCGCGGCCATGACGACGACGGTGAGCCGCCCGACGCGCGACGCCGCGACGCGCACGAGGTGGTGGTGCCCCGCGTGCGGCGGATAGAACTTGCCGATCACGAGCCCGTGCGCGTGCGTCATGCGGCCTCGGCTCGCGCTTCGGCCGACGCGGCGGCGGCGTGCGCGCGCTGCGCCGCGAGGTCGGCGCTCCAGCGGCGGAGCCCGAGCACGCACAGCGCGCCGAACCCGGCGTACACCAGGGCCGTCGGATGGAGGCCGCGGCTCACGTACAGCGGCACGCTGATCACGTCGACGGCGATCCAGATCCACCACGACTCGAGGATCTTCTGGGCCTGTCCCCACGTCGCCGCGATGCTCATCGTGAGCACCGCGGCGTCGGCGAGCGGCGCCGGCGAGTCGGTCGCGCGCGCGAGCCCCAGCGCGATCGGCGCCGTCGCGAGCGCCACGACGAGCGGCCCGAGCCAGCGCTCCCGCGGGCGCGCGCGCCGCACCGCGAGCGCTGGATGAGACGCGCGGCGCGGCCGCACCCAGCACCACCACCCGTACACGCCGAGCCCGAAGAACACGACCTGCAGCGCGCTGTCCGCGTAGAGCCGCGCGCGGAAGAAGAGCAGCAGCCAGAAGACGTTGTTCGCGAGGCCCACCGGCCACGTCCACACGTTCTGTCGCGCGAGCAACCACACGCACGCGACACCCGTCACGGCGCCGAGCGCCTCCGCCCACGAGCACGGCACGCCCGCGATCCAGAACGCCGGCGCGTCGAGCCACGCCACGATGATCGCCACCGCTTGCACGGCGCGAGGATACCGTTCCCGCGCGCGTGGAGCAGACGCGACGTCGGGCGTCGCCCGTCAGGCGTACCGGCGGACCATGCGCGCGCAGAACTCGGCGAACTCGGCGGGGTCCTGCGGGGGGCTGGTGTGGTCGTCGCGCTGGCCGCGCGAGCCGGGCGTGAAGCAGAAGGTCGCGGTGACGGAGAAGCCCTCGAGCGCCTTCATCTGCCGATCGAACCACCGCTCGTAGTCCGGGCGGTGGGAGTCGGCCCACGACAGGCCGGTGCGCAGGTGGGTGACGCCGAGCTCCTTCAGCCACTTCACGCCGCTCTCGAGGCGCGGATCCTCGTAGTGAAACCACTGGCAGATGCCGAGGTCGGGCGTGTGCTCGTAGAACTGCTTCAGTGCCTTCTTGGGCGTTCCGTCCTCGCGGAGCAGGCCCATGTAGAAGTGGCGGTAGTAGCTCGAGCCCTCGGCTTCGCGGTGGCGCGTGGTCGCAGGCCAGGCGCGCGGCAGATCGAAGAGCGAGTACCAGTGCACGCGCTCGGCGCGGCCCTTCAGGAGCTCGGCAGTGCGGCGCAGCCCGAACTCCTGCACTTCCTCGGCGCCGAACGTCGAGACGCCGACCTCGCTGACCCAGAGGGGTTTGTCGGTGACGGCGCGGATCTCGTCGAGCTTCGCGGGCCACTCGTCGATCTGCCAGTGGTTCCAGTCGAGCGGGAAGCCGTGCACCGCGACGACGTCGACCGCGTCGAGCACGCCGAGGGCGCCCATCGAGCGCACGAAATTCGGGTCGATCGGCGAGATGCCGCCGAGCACCTTGCGCAGCGCCGGGCGCTCCGCGCGGATCGCGTCGGAGCTCATCCGCACCATGCGCGCGAACTGCTCCCATCCCGGATCCATCTGGAAGTCCCAGTGGGAGAGGTTGTTCGGCTCGTTCCACAGCATCACGGAGTCGATCACGTCGCACCTCCCGGGACTCGCACGCTCCGGTGCACTTCCCACTCGCCCGACTGGCGCTCTCGGCGCGCGTGCCGGCACAGATAGACCTCCTGCTCGGGATGCTGGCTGATCTCGAATCCGGTGCTGCGCAGCATCGCCTCGACGCAGGCGCGGTTCGGGATCCACCAGTTCGTCTGATCGCGCGAGTACTTCTTCTCCACGAAGTGCAGCTTCGGATAACGCGGATCGTCGAACACGTCGGTCTCGCGGAACGGATAGTCCTCCGCGAGCGGGAGCACGTCGCTGCTCCCGCGCTGCAGGCTCTGGAACAGCATCGTGTCGCCGACCACGTGCTCGTGCAGGAGATCGAGCGCGAGCAGCGGGTGCCGCAGGTGGTAGAGCACCCCCATGAAGATCACGAGATCGAACTTCTCGCCGAGCGCGCCGACCTCGTAGACGCTGAGCTCGCGCAGCTCGACGTCGAGGCCCGTCACCTCGGCCGCGAAGCGCGCCTGCGCGAGGTAGCGCGGATCGCTGTCGATCCCGACCACCTTCCGCGCCCCGCGCCGCTTCATCTCGAAGCTGTAGAACCCGGCGTTGCAGCCGACGTCGAGCACGCTCTTGCCGCGCATGTCGCTCGGGAGCGCGTCGGCGAAGGCCCGGAACTTGAGGCGCGGATAGTCGCCCAGGAAGTGCTCGGGCGCGGTCGGCACGCCGTCGAGATCGAGGTTGTGGAACCAGGGCCCGAGATCGGCCACGCGGCGCTCGATCTCGCCCCGGCTCATTCGCGCGCGCGAAACGGTCGTCTGCATGGGAGGCCTTCTCTCTTTCAGGCCCGCGCCATCGGGCGGGCACGGGCATCTCGGAGCTCGCGGGTGAGCCGCTCGAGCGTCTCGGCGCGGTGCGCCGCGGTGTGCTCGGCCAGGACGCGGGCGCGCGCGCGCTCGGCGATGCGCAGCCGCTCGTCCTCGCCGATGTGGCGCAGCATCGAGAGCGCGTCGTCGGGACCGCGCGCGATCAGGATCTCGCGCTCGGGGACCAGGAAGCTGTCGAGGCCCTCCCACCAGTCGCTGATGATCGGCACGCCGCACGCCGCCGCCTCGAAGAGCCGCACGCTCGGCGACCACCCCGCCGCGATCATGTCGCGTCGCGTGACGTTCAGCGTGAAGCGCTGCGCGCGGTAGTACGCGCGGTGCTCGTGCGGCGCGAGGTGGATCTCGCGCTCGACGTTCGCGGGCCACGCGAGGTGCGCCGGGTACTGCGGCCCCGCGACGTGGAAGCGGCCCTCGGGCCAGCGACGCGCCGGCTCGAGCAAGAGGCTCTCGAGCGTCGGCTGCCGATCGTCGCTGTAGGTCCCGAGGTAGCCGAGGTCCCAGCGCTCCGGGACGTCCTCCGGAAAATAGAGCGCGGGATCGACCGAGCAGTGGAGCGCCTCGGCCCGGCGCGCGCCGTGGCGCCGCTCGAGCGCTCGCAGCGTCGGTCCGCCGGTGAACGACAGATAGAGATCGAACGCGGGGATCAGTGCGCTCGTCAGGTACTCGTTCTCGCCGCGCGCGAGCTTCGCGAGCGTCACCGGCGTGTCGATGTCGTAGAAGGCGGTCGCGCCGCGCGCAGTCTGCGTGACCCAGCGGCCGACCGCGACGCCCTCGGGCACGTACGAGCCGACCACCACGAGATCCGCCTCGCGCACCTCGCGGGCGTAGAGCGCGCGGAGCTCGTCGACGGATCGATAGAGCTGCGTGGTGCAGTACGGCGGGTCGGGGAGATCGCGGTTGTCTGCGTAGAAGTCGAGGTCACGCTCGAGGAAGAGCACGCGGTGGCCACGCGCCGCGAGCTCGCGCAGCAGGCCGCGGTAGGTCGTCGCGTGCCCGTTGCCCCACGAGCTCGTGATCGACAGTCCGAGGAAGACGTAGTCGTAGCTGCTCATGGCGTCGTCTGGCTCACTGCGGCAGAGGGCACGGCGCGCTCGAGCCCGCGCGTCAGGGCGCTCTCGACCTGCTCCGCGCGCTTCGCGTAGGTGTGCGTGGCGACGATGCGGCGGCGCGCCGCTTCGCCGATCGCGCGCGCGCGCGTCGTGTCGAGGCGGCGCAGGTGCTCGGCGACCTCGCTCCCGTCCGCGGCGACGAGGACCTCGCGCTCCGGCTCGAGGAAGAGCTCGATGCCCTCCCACGCGTCGGTGATCAGGCACGCCGCGGCGCCGGCGGCCTCGAACACGCGGGTGGCCGGCGAGAAGCCGACGCTCGCCATGCTGTCGCGCGCGACGTTGAGCACCGCGAGGCACGACGCGTTGAACGCGTTGTGATCGGCGGTGTAGACGTGGCCGACCTTCGTCACGTTGTCGGTCGCCGGCTTGTCGTCCCAGCCGCTGCCGCCGAGCACGAAGGTGCGATCGCCGAGGAGCGACGCAGGCCGCAGGAAGAACTCCTCGACGCGCCTCTCGCGATCGGGGAGCCGGTTCGCGAGCAGGCCGAGATCGCCGCGGAAGCGCTCGTCGGCGCGGCCGGGCGCGTGCGTCTCGGGATCGAGCGCGTTGTACACCGGCAGGCAGCCGCGCGCGCCGAGGGCGAGATAGCGGCGCACCACCGGATCACCGCCGCCGTACGTGAAGATCGCGTCGTAGCGCGGCGCGTGCGCGCGGAACGGGTCGCCGGGGTCGGACTCGATGCGCTCGAGGGTCGCTGCGGCGTCGACGTCCCAGAAGATCGCGAGCTGCCCGCGGCGCCGCACCTCGAGGATGCCGGCCTCGAGGAGCTCGTCGTAGACGCCGACGCCGCTCGCCTTCACCAGCACGTCGGCGTGCTGCGCCGCGCGCGCGAGCATCCGCATCGCGTCGGTCTCGTCGTCGCCGCGATAGACGACGACCTTGCACCACGGTGGATCGTCGATGTCGCGGTGCGACTGCCGCTCGTAGGCGTCGGGCTCGTAGAACGTGACGCGGTGCCCGCGCGCCGCGAGCGCGCGGATCATGCCGCGGTAGTAGGTGGCGGCGCCGTTCCAGTAGGCCGAGACCAGGCTCGATCCGAAGAAGGCGATGTCGAGTGATTTCTTCATGAGGTCTGCGTCTCCGGGAGCGGCCTCAGCACGTCGTCGCCGAGGAAGTGGTGGTCCGGCGCTCACGCTGGACGGTGTCGACGATCGACAGGAGCTCGTCGGCGCGGTGCGCGCAGGTGTGCCGCGCGAGCACTCGCTCGCGACCGCTCGCCGCGAGCGTGCATGCGATCTCGGGGCGCGTGAGGATGCGGTCGAGGTGCGCGCAGGTCTCCTCGCCGTCCTTCGCGAAGAGAAGGTCTTCGTTGGCGCGGAAGATCCCCTCGCTGTCCTGCCACGGCGCGCTGACGAGAGGGATCCCGCAGGCCAGCGCCTCGAAGGGACGGATCGTCGGGATCCCGGGCAGGCGCACGGCGTAGGGACGTCGCGGCACGTGCACCGTCGCCCGCGCCCTCGCGAACGCCTGCGGGACGCGGTGGTTCGGCAGCCAGCCGCAGTACTCGATGCCGGCGTCGCGGAGCGCGGCGATGCCACGCTCGGGATAGCGGACGCCGTGCACCCGCGCCGAGAGCCCGAGGCGCTTCACCGGACCGAGCAGGAACTCGTGCAGCTCGGCCTCGCGCTCGTCGTCGCCCCAGTTGCCGATCCAGACGAGGTCGACCTCGGGGCGGAGCTCGGGACGCGGCGTGAACACGCGCGCGTCGGCGGCCTCGTGGAAGGCGTACGCGCGGCGGGCCCAGCCCTTGCGCAGATAGAGATCCCGGATGACGCCGCCGAACGCGAGCACGCCGTCGTAGCGGCTCAGATCGTACTCCGACATCGATGCTTCGTCGGTGACCGAGCGATGGTGGGTGTCGTGGAACAGGAGCAGATAGCCGAGCCGCTCCCTCGCCTCTCCGATCCTCCGGACGAGGTCGTGGTCGCTCCACTCGTGGACGATCACCACGTCGGTGCCGGACAGCGCCGCATCGAGATCGAGCTCGCGCCGGTCGTAGCGCGTGACGTCGAGCGCGGGATACACGCGGCGCACCTCGGCCAGCGGCCCCTCGCCGTGATCGCGCACCAGGTTTCCCATGCTCCACGCGTCGCGTGGCTCCCAGATCCGCACGTCGTTGCCGCGCGCGACGAGCTCGGACGCGAGCCCGCGCAGGAAGTGCGCGTTGCCGTGGTTCCAGTCGGAGAGGATCGAGTGGCAGAAGAGCGCTATGCGCATGCCGTGTTCCGTGCGCGCGCCGCACCGAGCGCGCGATAGAGGTCGAGGTACGAGGTCGCGAATCGATCGAGATCGGCGAGCCCGCGGGCGCGCTGCAGCGCACGATCGGCGAGCGCTCTGCGCGCGTCGGCGTCGTCGATCAGGAGCTGGATCGCGCCGCGGAGCGCCGCGGGATCGCGCGGGTCGACGAATCGCGCCGCGCCGTCCCAGAGCTCTCGCAGCGAGGGGATGTCGCCCAGCACCAGCGCGCACCCGCTGAGGGCCGCCTCGAGCGCCGACAGGCCGAACGGCTCGTAGCGCGCCGGAAGCGCGTAGATCGCCGCGTGCTGCATCCATGCCCCGAGGTCGGTCGGCGCGAGCACGCCGAGCGCGATCGATCGAGCGAAGCGCGCGCGCTCGCCATCGGTGTCCGCCGGCGCCGATCCGCTCCCCGCGACCGCGACCGGCCACGACAGCTCCCCGGCGATCGCATCGAGCGCGGCGATGTTCTTCGCCTCGTCCCAGAGCCTGCCGGCCGCGAGGACGAGCGGGAGCTTCTCCGGCCCCGGCGCGAAGCGCGACGCGTCCGCTGCGTTCGGGATCACGCGCATGCGCGCGGCGTGGGCGCGCTCCGGATCGTGCTCGTCGCAGAACGCGCCGAGCATCGCGTTCGTCGGCGCCACGATCGCGTCGGCGCCCGAGATGCCCGCGCGCACGGCCTCGCGGTAGCGGTCCCACGTCGCCGGCGCGCGCTCTCCGCGGCACGCGCGCCACCACGAGCACACGCACGAGTGCGCGACCATCACGGTCGGCGCGGACCAGGGCAGGGCGCAGTGCGCGAACCCGTTGACGTGCACGACGTCCGGACGGACCGAGCGCTCCAGCTCGAGCAGCCAGTCGCCGGCGCGCGCGACGTCGTCCCACGGCTCGCTCGCCCACTCGAGCGCGAACGCGCCCTCGTGCAGCTCGGCGATTCGCATGGCGTCGTGCCGCTGCGCCTCGCTCGGCGCGGGGCCCATCACCGCGATCGTCGTTCGCACGTCGCGCGCGGCGAGCGCCGAGGCGAGCTCGAGCGCGTAGGTCCAGACGCCGCCCACGGCGTCGGCCGTCATCAAGACCCGCCGCACCGCGCCTCTCGGAGCAGCGCTCGCGGTCGCCAGGCCCATCAGGTGCGAGCTCACGCGCGCTCCAGCTCTCGGAGCGGTCGGGGCTGCGCTTCTTGGATGTCGCTCATCCGTTCGAACGCGGTCAGGTAGTGGTCGACGGCGCGCTCCCAGGCGTCGTCGTCGGGACGGCCCCAGCGGATGCCGTAGTCCGGCGAGCCGGGGTACGGGAAGAGCGGCACCGGATCGTTCGCCCACACCCCGTTCGCGCGCAGGTGATCGCGCCAACGGCGCACGTCGGCGGGATCGTCGGCCTGCGAGTCGAGCAGGTTCGCCTGCACGAAGGGCACGGACTTCTTCGCGTGGATCAGCAGCGCGCTGAGCTCTTCGGTCGTGAGCTTGCACTTCTTGCGGAGCAGCGAGCGCCCCTCGGGCGTGATGCTCTCGACGCCGGCCTCGATCGACACGCAGCCCGCCATGCCGAGGAGATCGAGCTGGTGCTCGCTCCAGTTGTCGATGCGGAGCTGGACACCGAACGCGACGTCGCGCTCGGCGACCGCGCGAAGGAGCGTCTCGTCCGGCAGGAAGATCTCGTCGACGAAGTACACGTAGCGCACGCCGGACTCGATCATCCCGTCGAGCTCCTGGAGCACGACCTCGAGCGGGCGCTTGCGGTACTTGTCGCGGAAGTTCTGCTTCGCGCAGAACGTGCAGGCGTAGGGGCAGCCGCGCGACGCCTCGAGCTCGCCTCCGGGCTCGGCGGGCCGCCGATCGAAGCGGTGGTGATGGTGCCCGTGCCGCGCGAGGATCGCGGGATCCCACGAGAGCGCGGGCAGCGCGCGCATGTCGCTCTGGTGCGGCTCGCCCTGGATCCGCTCGCCGCCCGGCGGGCCGTAGCAGATCGACGGGATCGACTCCCACTGCTCGCGATCCTTCTCGACGAGCTTCACGACGATCTCTTCGCACTCGCCGATCACCACGACGTCGACACCGAGCTTGCGGAGCGCCGCGCGCGGCGTCGTCGAGGCGTGGGGGCCGACGCCGATCATCCGCCCGCCGATCTCGCGGAGCGCGCGCACCGTGCGCATCGGGATCGTCAGCTCGGGCGGGGCGCAGCGCCAGAACAGATAGCTCGGCGCGGTCACGACCACGGTGGCGTCGGGCGCCAGCGCTTCGACGCGGGATCTC
The DNA here is from genome assembly GCA_030855295.1 of Myxococcota bacterium. Classification (GTDB taxonomy): domain Bacteria; phylum Myxococcota_A; class Polyangia; order Polyangiales; family Sandaracinaceae; genus Sandaracinus. The sequence continues at coordinate 8,480 of JALYRN010000088.1, forward strand.
ACGCCCTCGAGATCGAGCTCCTCGAGCTGCGCGTCGATGATCCGGGCCTCGTGCCCGCGCGCCTCGAGCAGTGCTCGCGTGTACCCGAGCTCCAGCGGAAGGTGCGGCTCACGGCAGCCGAAGTAGATGCTTCCCTCGAAGCTCCAGGGCGGATTGACCAGTGCGACTCTCACTTGGGGCTCCGTGTGCTCGGTGCGATCTCGGTCGTTCGGTCGTTCATTCGGCGGCGCGAGCGATCGACGGGCGAAGCGCGGGGGCGCGCCGCGACGGGTCGCGGAGCCACTGGACCAGGCGCTCCACGCCGCGCCTTACGCCGGTGCGCGGCCTCCATCCGATCGCCGCCTCGAGCTTGCGAGGATCGGAGACGTACCAGCGCTGATCGCCGACCCGCACCGGCGCGTGCGTGACGTCGACCCGCGCGCCCGTCAGCTCGCGCGCGAGGTCGAGGAGCTCGATCAGGCTGACGGTGTTGTCGGGGCCACCTCCGACGTTGAAGGCGTGGCCGCGCGCGTGGTCGAGCTGGTCGAGCGCACCGCAGAAGCCGTCGACGAGATCGTCGACGAACAGCACGTCGCGCACCTGCATCCCGTCGCCGTAGAGGACGATGCGCTCGCCTCGCAGCGCGCGGATCAGGAAGTGCGCGACCCAGCCCTGATCCTCGGTGCCGAACTGCCGCGGCCCGTAGATGCAGCTCATCCGGAACACGACGGTCGGCAGGCCGTAGCTCCGCGACCAGTCGAAGACGTACTGGTCCGCGGTGCCCTTGCTGCAGCCGTACGGAGAGTGGAAGTCCAGGGGCCGTTGCTCTCCGATGCCGCTCGACGCGATGGCGGGGTCGTCGGGAGCCCATCGGCGATCGCGGAGCTGGAGCGCGACGTCGGGCAGCGCGCCGTAGACCTTGTTCGTCGACGTGAACAAGAGCGGGATCTCCCGATCCTGCGCGCGCACCGCCTCCAGGACGTGGAACGTGCCCTGCGCGTTGACCGCGAAGTCGAGCGCCGGATCGACCACGCTCGACGTGACGGCGACCTGGGCGGCGAAGTGGAAGACGCGATCGGCGCGCGCGATCACCTTCCGCACGGCCGTCTCGTCGCGGACGTCGCCGGTGACGAGCTGGACGCGGCGACCGTGCTGCTCACGGAGCCACTGCGCGTTGAGCTGCACGTTCTGGCGCGCGAGGTTGTCGAAGAGCACGACGTCACCGCCACCGCCGGCGATCCGGTGCGCGAGGTTGGCGCCGATGAAACCGGCCCCGCCCGTGATGACCGTGGTGCCGCCCGGTGTCGGCGGCTCCTGGCCCGCGCGCCGCATCCCGTTCGCGCCGTTCGCTGTTCCGACGCGGCTCACAGCGTCAACCCCCGCGCCGCCAGCTCGGCCCTCGCGTCGAGCACGGCGTCCTTCGCCGTCCGCCCGTCGAGCCAGCCTGCGAGCTCGCGCAGGCCCTGCTCGAGGCTGACGCGCGGCTCGTATCCGAGCGCGTGTCGCGCGAGCTCGATGTCCGCGAAGCAGTGGCGGATGTCGCCCTTGCGGTACTGGCCGGTGATCTCGGGCCGGAGCTTCTTGCCGACCGCCTCCGAGACGCGCTGAGCGATCTCGGAGACGCTGTACGAGCGACCGGAGCCGACGTTGATCGCGCGCCCCACCGCCTCGTCGCGGTCCATCGCGAGCACGCACGCGCGCGCGACGTCGTGCACGCTGACGAAGTCGCGTCGCTGCTCGCCGTCCTCGAAGATCATCGGCGCGTTCCCGTTGAGGAGGCGCGAGGCGAAGATCGCGAGCACGCCGGTGTACGGGTTCGAGAGCGCCTGCCGCGGCCCGTACACGTTGAAGAAGCGGAGCGCGACCGCCGGGATCCCGTACGTGCGCCCGATCGTCAGGCACATGCACTCCTGGTCGTACTTGGAGAGCGCGTAGATCGACTCGAGCGAAGGGAGCTTGTCCTCGCGGGTGTGCACCGGCGCGAGCAAGCGCCCCTCGGTGTCGCGCAGCTCCCAGTCGTGCCGCTCGAGCTGCTGGAGAGAGCGCGTGTGGCCGGGGACGATCGAGCCGTCGGGTCGCTCGTAGAGCCCCTCGCCATAGAGGCTCATGCTGGACGCGACGACGAGCCGCCGGAACGGGCGCTTCGGGTGCGCGGCCGCCATCGCCTCGAGCAGCACCGCGGTGCCGACGCCGTTCACCGAGGTGTAGTCCTCGATGCGGTACATGCTCTGCCCTACGCCGACCAGGGCAGCGAAGTGATAGACGACATCGATCCCTTCGATCGCGGCGTCGACGGCGGCGCGGTCGCGCACGTCGCCGACGAGCAGCTCGACCTCGGGCGCGAGATACTCGGGGCGGCGCCGGTCCTCGCCGTGCACCTGCTCGCCGTGAACTTGGGGATGAAGGACGTCGAGCACCCGCACGCGGTGGCCAGCGCGGAGGAGCGCATCGCAGAGATGCGAGCCGATGAAACCGGCACCTCCGGTGATGAGGACGTGGTCTTGCATCAGAGACACCTGCGCAACGGTGAGAGAGCCAGTGGCGTGGAGGGCACGAGTCGCGGATAACTACACAGCCTCAAACGCGAAATCGTCGTGCGCTGCAGCCGCGTCGCCGCCCTGTGCGACGGTGGTGCCAGCCGGCGATTGGTCGATTGCCGCGGTGTTCTGCGCTCCGGCTGACCTCCCGGCCCAGAGAACGATTGCCACTCTGGCAGTGGCACGATGCGCCGCGTGCGACATGGTGCCTCTGCCGCCGAAAGCACGAGTCGCGCGCGCGGGTGCGCTCTCACTCGTAGTACTCGTGTCCGAGGTGCGTGATCATGTCCTCGCCGCGCATCCAGCGGAGCGTGTTCTCCAGCTTCTTGAGCTGCACGAAGAGGTCGTGCGCGGGCTGGAGGCCCGGCGCGCTCATCGGGCTCTTGAAGTAGAACCCCAGCCACTCCTGCGTTCCCGAGAAGCCTGCTCGCTGCGCGAGGTCGAGGAAGAGCGCGAGGTCGAGCACCAAGGGAGCGGCGAGGATCGAGTCGCGACAGAGGAAATCGATCTTGATCTGCATCGGATATCCGAGCCACCCGACGATGTCGATGTTGTCCCAGCCCTCTTTGGCGTCGCCGCGAGGAGGGTAGTACTCGATTCGGACCTTGTGATAGAGGTCGCGATAGAGCTCGGGATGTCGCTCGGGCTCGAGGATCGCGTCGAGCACGCCGAGCTTCGTCGCCTCCTTGCAGCGGAACGACTCCGGATCGTCGAGCACCTCGCCGTCGCGGTTGCCGAGGATGTTGGTGGAGAACCAGCCGCGGATGCCGAGCATGCGCGCCTTGAGGCCCGGCGCGACGATGGTCTTCATCAATGTCTGCCCGGTCTTGAAGTCCTTTCCGGCGAGCGGAACGCCGTTCTCGCGCGCGAGCAGGACGGCTGCGGGGAAGTCCATCATCGCGTTGGGCGCGCCGTTCGCGAGCGGGACACCCTCGCGGATCAGCGCCCACGCGTAGAGCTGCGAGCTCGTGATCGAGTCGTCGTCGTGCGCGAGGCCTCGCTCGAAGCCGTCGATCGTCTGATGGGCCTCGCCGAGGCGGGGGAGGATCTCGGTCGAGCCACACCAGATCGCGACCGTTCGCGACACTCCGGTTCGCGCGCGGAAGTCGCGCACGTCCTGGCGCAGCTGCTCGACGAGCGCGGCCTTGCTGCGCGTCTTCTTGACGTGCGTCCCCTCCAGCCGCTTCACGTAGCGCGGATCGAACGCGCCGGGCATCGGCGCCACGCGCGAGAGCTCGTCCTTGAGGAGCGCGAGGTGGTCGGTCGACAGCACGGCGGCGTGCGCGGCGGTCTCGTACGCATCGTCGGGGAAGATGTCCCAGCCGCCGAACTCGAGATCGTCGAGCGACGCGAGCGGGAGGAATTCACGCAGCGTCGGCACTCGGTTCTCGGTGCGCTTGCCGAGACGGATCGTGCCCATCTGGGTGAGCGATCCGATCGGTGGCGCGAGACCTCTGCGCGCGAGCATCGCGCCGGCGACGAAGGTCGTCGCCACGGCCCCCATCCCTGGCAGCAGGACACCAAGCTTTCCTTCGGCTCTCGGGATCGAGGTGGGCTGTCTCATGATTGTCGCGGCGGGGCAGCACGCCTCGTGCCGGGACTGCGCGCGATCGGCTCGCGCGTCGGTGCTCGGGACGGCGAGGAGGCGGGGATCATCGACACGGCCGCTGGTGCCGACAAGGGCACGAAGCGCTCGCCGCGGACGAAGGGGACGAAGATCGTTCCCGCGAACCCCGTGGCCGCGCCGTAGAGCAGCTCCTCGAGCGGGACGCCGAGCACGAAGACGGCAGTCAGCTCTCGAGTTCTCCACACGCTGTGGAAGACCTGTGGATCGAGCGCCGCGAGCAACAGACACGTGACGCCGTAGATCGCGGTCGTCACGAGCGCGCCGATCACCGAGGGCGCGCGCAGATCGGGGCGAGGGAGCCATGCGATCGCGCTTCCCGCGACCATCGCGAACAGACACCCGTAGATCATCGGGAGCGAGGCGAGCGCGGCCAGCGCGGTGATCGCGGCGACTCCCGCGAGCAGCAGCCCCGCACGTCGCGCGCGGGCGCGGAGATCGGTCCTCTCCCCCGCGATCGGGGCGAGGGTGCGTCGCGCGACCAGCGGATACGACACCACGGTGATCGCGGCGAGCGCTGCGACGAAGAGCACGTCTTCGATGCCGAAGCCGATGCGATCCGCGAGATCGAAGAGGAACTCGGGCCGCCAGTACTCCGGATAGAAGAACGGCTCCGTCAGCGCGAACGGCAGGCTGAACGGCACCGCGAAGTGGATCGCGGAGCGCAGGTCGCGGCGTCCCAGGTACGCCAACACGCCGGGAGCGGCGAGCAGCAGCGACAGGACGAGGAACGGATACCGCACGAGTCCGCTGATGCGGATGCGACGACCGCGCCGAATGCGACCGCGCCGAATGCGAGGTCGGCGA
>JALYRN010000718.1 GCA_030855295.1 Myxococcota bacterium
GCGCTGAGCCGACAGGAGTGCTCGCCCCGGAGGGCGCGCACGGGAGCGCGCGCTTCGCGGCCTGCAGGAGTGCTCGCCCCGGAGGGCGCGTACGGAAGCGCGCGCTTCGCGGCCTGCAGGAGTGCTCGCCCCGGAGGGCGCGTACGGAAGCGCGCGCTTCGCGCGCGGACGGAAGCGACCGGAGCGGCGAGCCGATCAATCGCGCGCGGACGGAAGCGACCGGAGCGGCGAGCCGATCAATCGCGCGCGGACGGAAGCGCCGGGAGCGGGCGAGCCGATTTCTAGAAAGCCTTTGAGCCGACTGTCGCTCGATCGGGCAGTTCCGCTGAGGAATGCAGGAAATCAGGAGTTTTCCCCTGGTTTCCTGCCCTCCTCAGCGGCTCTTCGACAGAGGCTTCGAGCCGGCGAGGTCGTCACTCCTGCAGGGCGGCGCGGAGCTTCCGCGTGAGGGCGTCGAGCGAGTACGGCTTCTGGAGGAAGCCGGCGATCGCGCTGCGCTGCAGCCGCTGCCGGGTGTCGTGCTCGTCGTAGCCGCTGCAGAGCAGCACGCGCACGTCGGGACGGATCGCGCGCAGCGCCTCGAAGACCTCCGCGCCGCTGAGGTCGGGCATCGACATGTCGAGCACGACGATGCGCACGCGCTCGCCGTCGCGCTCGAACTGCTGGATGGCGGAGCGCCCGTTCGGCGACGCGTGCACCTCGAACCCGAGCTCCTCGAGGATCAGCTTCGTCGTCAGCCGCACCCGATCGTCGTCGTCGACGAGCAGCACGAGGCCCGAGCCGCGCCAGTCGCTCGCCGCGCTCTCCGGATCCGGCGAGAGATCCTCGGCAGGAACATCGGTCGTCGGCAGGAGCACGCGGATCGTGGTGCCGCGCCCCGGCACGCTCTGGACCATCAGGCCGCCGCGATGGCCGCGCACGATGCCCTGCACCGCCGAGAGCCCGAGGCCGCGCCCCGTCAGCTTCGTCGAGTAGAACGGCTCGAAGAGCCGCGCGCGCGTCTCCTCGGCCATGCCGCAGCCGTCGTCGCTCACCTGCAGGAACACGTATCGGCCGGGCGCGAGCTCGGCCGCGCCGCCCGCGTCGACGTGGCCGGTCGTGGTCAGCTTCTCCATCCCGGTCTCGACGCGGATCGTTCCCTCGCGATCGCCGAGCGCGTCGGACGCGTTGGTGATCAGGTTCATCAGCACCTGACGGATCTGCGTGACGTCGGCCTGCACCGGCGCGAGCGGCGTCAGCGCGAGCTGGAGCTGGGCCTTCTTCGAGATCGACGCCTGGAGCAGCTGCGGCAGCTCGCGCACGACGTCGTTGAGCGAGATCGGCCTGACGACGAAGTTCCCTCGCCCCGAGTACGCCAGCATCTGGTTCGTCAGCTCGGCGGCCCGCAGCGCCGCGAGGCGGACGTCCTGCATGCGCTCGATCGCGCGCTCCGCGCCCGGCACCTGCTGCAGCTGCCGCAGCGCGAGCTCGGCGTTGCTCAGCACGCCGACCAGCAGGTTGTTGAAGTCGTGCGCGACGCCTCCGGCCAGCAGCCCGAGGCTCTCCAGCTTCTGCGCCTGCTGGATGCGGCTCTCGAGCGCGCGCTGCTGCGCCTCCACGCGCTTGCGCTCGGTGATGTCGCGCGCGAGCCCGACCGTCGCGACGACCCGCCCCTCCGCGTCGAACACCGGCGTCTTGAACGTCTCGAACCACTTGGTCCCGGACTGCTCGGCGATCGGCTCTTCGACGAACACCTTCTCGCCGCTGGCGATCACGCGCAGATCATCGGCGACGTAGCCCGCCGCGTGCGCCGGGGGCCAGAGATCGCGATCGGTGCGACCCAGGATCCACTCCCGGCTGCGCCCTGCCGCGATCGCGAAGCGCTCGTTGACCTCCAAGAACACGCCGTCCGTGCTCTTCATCCACGCCATGTAGGGGAGGTGATCGATCAGCGCCTCGGCGCGCGCGCGGATCGCGCGGCCCTCCACCTCCGACTCGCGCAGCTCCGCGAGCTCGGCCTCGAGCCGCGCGACCTGCTCCTCGAGGCTCACGGCCCCCGCGCCGCGGTCCGCCGGGACCAGTTCTCGCGGACGTGCTTCTCCGCGCGCTCGAGCGGCGCGCGCAGCGCCCCGACCATCGGCTCGAGGCGCTGCATCTCGGCGTCGAGCACCTGCACGAGCGTCGCGATCTCCACCTCGAAGCGCTCGTTCTCGGTCTCGAGCCGCGCCCGCAGCTCGGCGACCTGCGCCTCGAGCTCGTCGCACTGCGTCGCCTTCGCGCGCACTTCCTCTTCGATCGCCGCGAGCTCCCAGAGCAGCGCGTCGGCCTCGCCCTCGACCGACTCCCCTGCGCGCAGCCGCGCGCGCGCGGACTCGCGCCGCACCGAGAGATCCTCGCGCCGCCGCACCAGGCGCTCGAAGTCTCCGCGGTGCGTGCTCAGGCTCGCGGCGAGCTCGTCGATCGTGCGTCCGAGCGTCGCGCGGAAGTCGCGCGCGCGATCGCCCAGGCTCTCGACCGAGCCCTGATGCGTCTCGGCGTGGTGCACCGAGTCCTCGAGCTCCTCGAGCGTGCGCGCGGCGAACGCCATCGCGTGATCGATCTCGGCGGGCGCCGACTGCACCAGCTCGAGCTCGTCGAGCGACGCACGGATCGCATCGAAGCGAGCGCGCCAGCGCCGGACGCCCAGCAGTCCCTCGGTCGACGGAGGCGGCGCCGCGGGCGCGGGCATCGTCGCCCGCACGCGCTCCTTCTTCTTCTCTTCGGCGACGATCGCGCCGATGTCGATCTCCACGTCGAGCGCGACCTCGGACGGCGGCGCGGGGATCTGCGGGCGCGAGTACTCGGCGGTGACGCGGGCCCGCGAGACCAGGGTGTCGGAGAGGCTCGGGCCCGGCGCATCGGCCGTCCCGAACGACATCGCGTGGAGATCGGGCGAGGTGGTGTCGAGCGACGGGTCGCGATCCTCGACCGGCTCGCGCTCGCCGGTCGGCGCATCCTCTGCGATCTCGATGTCGACGGCGACCTCGTTCAGCCCACCCCAGCTGGTCGCGGGCCCGAGGCGCTCGCGCACCGCGTCGAGCTCCGACAGGAAGTGGTACGCGTCGCGGAAGCGCTGGGCGGGATCCTTCTCGAGGCAGCGCAGCACGAACGTCTCGACCGGCAGGGGCACGTCGGCGCGGCGCTGCGTCGGCGGGATCGGCGGCTCGGTGACGTGCTTCACCAGCAGGTCGCCGGGGTACTCGTAGTCGAAGGGCAGCGCGCCCGTGACCATCTCGTAGAGGATCACACCGAGCGAGTAGAGATCCGCGCGCCCGTCGATCTGTGTCGACTGGATGTACTCCGGCGCGATGTAGCCGGGCGTGCCGAAGATCTGCTGCGAGCCCGTCAGCGAGGGCGCGTCGAGGATCTTCGCGATCCCGAAGTCGAGGATCTTCACGAAGTCCTTCCGCTCGCGCTTCTGCACGATCAGGATGTTCTCCGGCTTCAGATCGCGATGGACGACGCCCATCTGGTGCGCGCGCGCCAGCGCGCCCGCGCACTGCTGCACCATGTCGAACGCGCGCGCGATCGGGAAGGGGCCGTCCGCCATCACCTTCAGCAGCGTGTCGCCCGCGACGTACTCCATCACGAGGTAGACGAGCCCGTCGTCGCTCTCGCCGAAGTCGGTGATCTCGACGATGTTCGCGTGGTTGATGCGGTTGACCGCGCGCGCCTCGCGGATGAAACGATCGCGCTGCACCGGGTCGCGCGCCAGGTCGCGCCGCAGCGTCTTGATCGCCATCAGGCGATCGATCAGCACGTGCCGCGCGAGGTAGACGCTCGACATCCCGCCGCTGCCCACGCGCTGGAGCAGGCGGTAGCGCCCGCCGATCGTGCGTCCGATCAGCGGATCGACGAACGTGCGCGGCTGCATCATCCAGTGGGCCCGCGGGGGCTCAGGTCGCGTCCGGGCCGGCGTCGAGGATCGCGGCATCGGGGATCGCGGCATCGGGGATCGCGGCATCGGGGATCGCGGCGTCGGGCGTCGCGGCGTCGGGCGTCCCGGCGTCGGACATCCCGGCGTCGGTCATCCCGGCGTCGGTCATCCCGGCGTCGGGCGTCGCGGCGTCGGGCGTCCCGGCGTCCGCTTCGGGGC
>JALYRN010000719.1 GCA_030855295.1 Myxococcota bacterium
GCGGTCTGGAGTACGCGCCGCGCGCGGACCTGGCGAGCAAGGAGCAGCAGATCGCGATCGCCGAGCGGACCCTCGCCGGTCAGGGCTGGGGTGCCTGGCCGACGTGCTCGAAGCGGATGGGCGCGACGGGTGAGGGTGACCCGAACGCCGTGGCGCGGTGGCCCGGGGCGACGCCCTCTGCCGTTCGTGAGCCACCCCGGCCACGTGCTTATGTCCTGAGGGGATATGAGCGGCAGCGCGCGGGGTGAGCGACACTGGCGGCGGATCGCGCGCGAGTACGCGGTCGCGATCGTCGCCGTCAAGACGGCGGTTCTCATCTTCTACGCGCTCGACGACGTGACGGGCCGCAAGGCGACCGTCCTGATCCTCACCTTGCCGGCGTTCGTGGCGGCGACCTACGGTGGCCTCGGGCCGGGGCTCCTCGCGTCGGCGGGTGCGGCGGCGGTCACCGCCTTCTTCTTCACGGCGCCTACGTGGAGCTGGCAGATCGAGAGTCCCGGAGACCGCTTCCGCGTCGCGATCATCTTCGCGATCGGCATCTGCGCGTCGCTGCTCGGGGAAGCCCGAGCGCGCTCCGTCCGAGATCTCCGCCAGGCGCTCGAGCGCGAGCGCGCCGCGCGCATGGAGGCCGAGAAGCTCACTCGCGCGCGCGACGAGTTCATCAGCACGGTCTCCCACGAGCTGCGGACTCCGCTGAACGCCATCCTGGGCTGGGCGCGGCTGCTCCGGACTTCGAACCAGGCGCTCCTCGGTCGCGGGCTCGAGGTCATCGAGCGGAACGCCGTGGCGGAGGCCCAGATCGTCGACGACCTGCTCGACGCATCGCGGGCGTGGTCGGGCAAGCTCACCGTCGAGCTCCAGCCCGTCGAGCTCCGGGCGCTCGTCGCCGGCGCCGTCGAGGCGCTCGGGCTCGCCGCCCGCGAGAAGGACGTGTCGATCGCCGTCGACGCGCCAGAGCGCGAGCTGTTCGTCGACGGCGACGCGCTGCGGCTCTCGCAGGTGCTACGCAACCTCCTCGACAACGCGATCAAGTTCAGCGAGCGCGGCGGAGCGATCGCCGTCCGCGTGACGACCGACGGCGCGCGCGCGACGATCGAGGTCGCGGATCGCGGCGCCGGGATCCCCTCCGACGTCCTCGGCCGACTCTTCGAGAAATTCCAGCAGGCGGACGCGAGCACCACGCGTCGGCACGCAGGGCTCGGGCTCGGCCTCTACCTCGCGCGGTCGATCGCAGACGCACACCACGGCGCGATCACCGCCGAGAGCGCGGGCCCCGGCCAGGGCGCGACGTTTCGTCTAGTGCTGCCCGCTCGGCCGTCGTTCGCGGCATCGTCCTCCGAGCCGTCGCGCGCGAGCACCGCCGGGGTCGACGGAACGCGCGTGCTCGTCGTCGACGACGACGCTGACGCGGCGGAGGTCGCCGAGCGCGTCCTCCGAGAGCACGGCGCGCGAGTCGACGTCGCGCTCTCGGCCGCGGACGCGGTCGCGCTCTGGGAGCGCGAGCATCACGACGTGGTGATCTCGGACCTGTCGATGCCCGAGCACGACGGATTCTGGCTCGCGCGAGAGGTGCGCCGGAGAGCCAACGGCAGAACGCCGCGCATGGTCGCGCTGAGCGCGCTCGTGCGCGACGTGGATCGAAAGAGCGCGCGCGAGGCAGGCTTCGACGGCTTCGTGGCGAAGCCCTTCGAGATCCACTCGCTGCTCGCGTCGATCGCCGAGTCGTGATCGGCAGCGCTCGGCTCCAGAGCGCACGGCTCTCGAATCAGCGCGCGCGCCGCAGGCGCTCGCGCGCCACCCTGGCGATGACGTCGCGCAACAAACGGGGAAGCCGCCCGCGATCGAGCGGCTCGCACCGAGAACCCGCACGATCATGGCGGCGCAGTCGTCGGGCGCGAGCGCGGACGAGATCCTCCCGGCGCTGAACGACGTGCGCGGACGGATGGAATCGATCATCAGCGACGCCGACGCGATCGCCGCCGCTGCCACGGACGGGAACTGGCCCGACCTCGTGCGCGAATCGAGCGCGCTGCGCGATCAGGTGCAGGCCTCCAGGAACAAGCTGCTGCGCGCGCACCGCGACGTCGCCGAGCGCGCGCCTTCCTGAGCGCTCGGTGCTGGGGTTCTGTCTGACGCTCAGACGCGACGATCGGGGCGCCACCGCGTGCGTGCGCCTCCTCGCGCTCGCCGTAGTCGGGCGCGTGGTGCTCGGTGCGCTGGTCGACCTCGCTCGCGGAGCCGCTCGGGTCGTGGAGCAGCCTCGCGAGCCCACGATTCGTCCGCGTTCGCCGCGGCCTCGTTGCGGCGCGGGGAGCTCTCCCGGGGTACGCTCGCCGCCAGATGGGCAGGTCGCCGTCGTGAGGACGGCGAGCGCGCCTATGTGAAGACGACTCATGGATATGGACGACGCCGCGGCACGGGCCCGCTCGATCGCCGAGGACGTGGTTCGTCGGCATTCCGAGCAGACCGATCGGGAAGCTCGATGGCCCGAGGAGAGCATTCGCGCCCTGCTCGGCGCGGGGCTCGGCGGGATGGTGCTGCCGCGGGAGCACGGCGGCCTCGGGCTCGGCCTCGCGGCGCTCGCGAGGGTGTGCGAGGAGCTCGGGCGCGTGTGTCCGTCGACCGCGCTCTGCTTCGGGATGCACCACGTCGCGGCGGCCGTCATCTCGGCGAAGGCGAGCCCCGCGCAGGCGGAGCGCTACCTCGCTCCGATCGCGACCGGCCAGCACCTGACGACCCTGGCGCTGAGCGAGCCCGGCACCGGCGTCAACTTCTACTTCCCCGAGACCGCGCTCCGCGACACGGCGGACGGCTACCTCGTCCGCGGCACCAAGTCGTTCGTGACCAACGGCGGCCACGCCGACTCGTACGTCGTCTCCACGGCCCCGCGTCAGGGCGCGCCGCCCGGCGAGTTCTCGCTGGTCGTGATCCCGCGCGAGGCGGAAGGGCTCGCCTGGCAGGGCGCGTGGGCGGGCTGGGGCATGCGTGGCAACTCGTCACGCTCGGTCGAGCTCCGCGACGTGCACGTCCCCCGGCGAGACCTGCTCGGCCGCGAGGGCGACGAGCTCTGGTACGTGTTCCAGGTCGTCACGCCGTACTTCCTGATCGCGATGTCGGGTACGTACGTCGGGATCGCGCGCGCCGCGCTCGAGGAGGCGCGCGAGTCGCTGCGCGCGCGGACGTACTCCCACTCGGGCGCGAGCCCCTCGAGCGTGGGCGTTCTCCAGCACCGCCTCGGCGTGATGTGGGGCGAGGTCGAGCGGAGCCGGCAGCTCGTGCACCACGCGGCGCGCCTGGGCGATGCGGGCAGCGACGATGCGTTGCTCGCCCTCTGCGGCGCGAAGGCGGAGATCGCCGACTGCGCAGTGAGCGTCGCGAACGAGGCGATGACGCTGGTCGGGGGCCGCGGCTACGCGAGCGAGTCGCGCCTGACGCGCCTGCTCCGCGACGCGCGCGCGGCGCACGTGATGGCGCCGACCACCGACACGCTGCGGACGTGGATGGGCCGCGCCCTGCTGGACCTGCCGATCTTGAGCGACTGATGTCTCTGGTCCTCCTCATCGGCGTCGACGATCGCACCTCCTCGATGCTGGGAGGTGCGGTGCCGCCGCTGATGCTCGAGAGCGCGCGCGACGGACGCCGCGTCCTCGAGCTGCCGCCGTCGGACCTCGAGCTCGTCGTGGTCGGTGGGGCGGCGAACGATCCGATCGCAGCCGCCCAGCACACGCGGGCGGCCGACCCCGCGATCGCGGTGCTGATGCTCGCGCGGCCGCCCCACGTCGAGACGCTCCGCCGCTCGATCCTCTTCGCGCCGTTCATCGGCAAGGACGTGCGCTTCGTCGAGTCCGACGACGCGCCCGCGATCGTCGCGGAGGTGCGCGCCGGGCTCGAGCGCACGCGGTCGCGCCGCCGGCACCGACGCGTGATCGAGTCGATCGACCTCGAGTCGCCCCGCGGGCGCGCGCCGCGCCCGATCGACGAGCGAACGCTGGCAAGCTTCCTCGAGCGGGCGCCGACCGGCATCGTCAGCGTCGACGAGCGAGGAACGATCGCGTCGGCCAACCGCGCGGCGTGGGAGCTCCTCGGCGCCGACGAGCGCGCGCTGCTGGGCAC
>JALYRN010000089.1 GCA_030855295.1 Myxococcota bacterium
GGGCTGGCCCGGGCGCCCCGTCATCGCGAGGTACGAGCGCCCGAAGCGCGGTCCGAAGACGTGACGCGCGAAACGATCTCCCTCGGCGAGATCGGCGTGTGCCCGACGATACACCTCCCAGAGCTGCATCCCGCCGAACGGCAGCAGGTCGCGCCAGGAGCCGGTCCTGCCGCCCGAGCGCTGGGCGCGCTGCGTGATCGTGCTCGGCGCGATCTCCTCGACCAGTGAGCGCACGCCGTCACGGGTCGCCGCGACCATCGCCATCTGATGCATCGCGAGATCGGCGAACACCCGCGCGAGCGACGAGACGCGCTCCTCCCCGTCCACCCGAAAGTCGAATAGATACGCGAGGATGTCCTGCCCCGACGAGGGGACGCGATCGCCGCCTCCGAGGCCGAGCTCGCGCACGACGTGCTCCTTCGCCCGCATCAGCTCGAAGAGCGACTGCGCGAACGTCTGCAGAAGCACCGTCACGCGCGCCAGGATGCGATCGTCGCTGATCTCCTCGCCGGGGCTCGCGAGCAACGGCGCGCCGATCAGCGCCTCGAGGCGTTCCCGCGCGCCGCGCTCCGACGTGCCGAGGTGCTCGACCCCGCAGCGGCGTGCGAGCTCCAGGAACTCGGGGGAGCTCGCGAGCTCCGGGAACTCGCGCGCCAGCTGCGGGACGATCTTCGCCCGCGCCGGCGTGGGCAGGCCCTCGATCTGCTCGCGCAGCTCCTCGAGGTACGCGGCGCGCGCCGGCGCGAGCGCCGCGAGCGCCGCTCGAAGGTACTGCAGCTGTGCGATCGCGCTGCTCGCGACCGCCGTCTGCGCACCATCGTCGCTCGCCTGCGTCGCCAGCTCGTCGTCGTACGACGTCACGTCCGCCCCCGCGATGTCGATCGTCGACATCGCAGTGAGCACCTCCTCGGGCATCGCGCCTCCGAAGGGGAGCCGCCGCGCGCGCGTCGCGTCGGGCTGCTCGACGCGCGCCACGCGCATCTTCATCGGGCCGACCTCGACGATCGCGTGCTCGTCGATGGGGACCGGCGAGTTCGCGGCGACGCGCGAGGGCCCGACGGCGCTCCCATTCGACGAGCCGATGTCGGTGAACCAGACGCCCTGCTCGCCCCAGACGAGCTGCGCGTGCCACTGAGACACGCTCGGCTCGTCGAGCAGCAGATCGTTGAGCGCGTTGCGTCCGATGCGGATCGGTGAGGTCCGGAAGAAAGCCTCTTCGTCCGCGCCGGTGCGCGGATCGTGGATCGTGATGCGGAGCTCCATCGTCGCCTGCCTCTCTTCGTCGATTCGCGAGGGCTCCCGGATCACACGATGGCGATCGAGACGTCGCCTGCTTCGTCGATGTCGACGTCGACGCGCGAGCAGCTCTGGCCCGCGCTGCGCGCGCCCAGGAGATCGGTCGCGAGCGGCACGAGCACAGAGCGCTCGAGCATCTGGCGCACGTAGCGCACGCCGCCCTCGATCTCGCTGCAGCGCGACACGACGCGGTCGCGGACCGCGGTCGCGAACGTCGGCAGCACGTCGTGGGCCGCGCGGACGCGCGCCGCGACGCGATCGAGCTCGATGTCGACGATGCGCGCCAGCGTGCTCTCGCCGATCGGCGCGTACGGGATGACCGTCATGCGGTTCAGGAGCGCCGGCTTGAAGTGGCGGCTCAGCGCCGGCCGGATCGCTTCGGTGATCTCGTCGGCCGACTTGCCCTGCGCCGTCAGCGCGACGATCTGCTCCGACGCCAGGTTGCTCGTCAGCAGGATGCAGGTGTTGCGGAAGTCGATCTCGCGACCCTCCGCGTCGTTGAGCACGCCCTTGTCGAACACGCGGTAGAACGTGTTCATCACCTCGATCGCCGCCTTCTCGCACTCGTCCAGGAGCACGACGGAGTAGGGCCGCTGACGCACCGCCTCCGTGAGCTCGCCGCCCTCGCCGTACCCGACGTAGCTCGGAGGCGAGCCGACCAGGCGCGTCGCGGTGTGCGGCTCCTGGTACTCGGAGAGGTTGATCGTCGTCAGGAAGCGGCTGCCGCCGAAGAGCAGATCGGCGATCGCGTACGCCGTCTCGGTCTTGCCGACGCCGCTCGGGCCGACGAGCAGGAAGACGCCCATCGGCGCCTCGGTGCTGCGGAGCCCGGCCTGCGCGACCCGCAGCGAGGCCGCGACGCGATCGAGCGCCGACTCCTGCCCGAGCACCCGCTCCTTCAGCCGCTCGCCGAGCGCGAGCACCGCGTCGCTGGTGGCGCTCTGCATCGCGCCGACCGGCACGCCGGTCCAGAGCTCGACCGTGCGCGCGACCGCGGCGGCGTCGACGTCGATCGCGACCAGCGGCTCGGTGGCGCACAGGCCCCGGAGCGCATCGAGCGCCTGGCGCGCCTCGCTCTCGAGCGCGTCGATCACGTCGCCGGCCTCGCGGTCTCCCTGCTCCATGTTGCGCGCGGCCTCGTGCATCGCGCGGCGCGTGGCGAGCGCGCGCTCGAGCGCCTCTCGCTGCGCGGCCCACTTGACCATCAGCTCCGAGCGGATGCCCTCGAGATCCGACATCCGGCGCTGCAGCTGGATCAGCTCGAGCGCCCGGTGCTCATCGTGCTGGTCGACGAGGTCGCGCGCGACGGCGTCCTTGCGGCGGACGATGCCCGCGATCTCGGCCTCGATCGCGACCAGCTTCTCGGGGCGCGCGCTGCGCTCGACGCGCACCCGCGCCGCGCTGGTGTCGAGCAGGTCGACGGACTTGTCGGGCAGCTGCCGCCCGGTGATGTAGCGATGGCCGAGCCGCACCGCGGCCTCGACGGCCTCGTCGCGGATGATCACGTCGTGCGCGTCCTCGTAGATCGTCCGCAGGCCGCGGAGCATGCCGATCGCGACCTCCTCGCTCGGCTCCTCGACCTTGATCGGCTGGAAGCGTCGCTCGAGCGCGGCGTCCTTCTCGAAGTACTGCTTGTACTCGGCCCACGTGGTCGCCGCGATCGTGCGCAGCTCGCCGCGCGCGAGCGCAGGCTTCAGCAGGTTCGCGGCGTCGGCGCCGCCCTTCTGGTTGCCGGCGCCGATCAGCGTGTGCGCCTCGTCGATGAACAGCACGATCGGCGTCGCCGAGGTCTGCACCTCCGAGATGACGCTCTTGAGGCGCGACTCGAACTCGCCCTTCACGCTCGCGCCGGCCTCGAGCAGCCCGAGATCGAGCGCGCGGAGATCGACGTCGCGAAGCGAGTCCGGGATCTCGCCGGACACGATCGCGCGCGCGAGCCCTTCGACCAGCGCGGTCTTGCCGACGCCGGGCTCGCCGACGAGGATCGGGTTGTTCTTGCGGCGCCGGCAGAGGACGTCGATGACCTGTCGGATCTCGCGATCACGTCCGAACACCGGATCGATGCGCCCCGCGCGCGCGGCGTCGGTGAAGCTCGTCGTGAAGCGCGCGAGCGCGCTGCCGGGTCCGGCCGCGCCAGCGATCGCCGCTCCGCCTGCCATCGCCACGCCCTCACGGGCCGGCACCGCCTCGCTCGACTCCGCGGTGATCGCGAGCGCGTCGGTCGCGTTCGCGCGCAGCATCTCGACCGAGATCCCCGACAGCGTCGCGACGGGCTCCGAGAGATAGCGGCCGCCGCCGAGCACGACCTGCGCGAGCAGCGCGCCCGATCGCAGCGCGACCTCGCCCCACTCCAGCGACGCGAGCACCCATGCGTCCTCGAGCCAGCGCACGAGCGAGTCGCTGATCCGCGGCTTGGTCGCGCTGCCCGCGCGGAACGTCCGCAGCGACTGCTCGAGCTCGGCGCGCAGCTTGCGCGGGTCACGCTCGACCGAGCGCAGGAGGACCTCGGCGTCGCCGCCTTGCTCCGAGCACATCGCGAGCAGCACGTGCTCCGGCGTGATCTCGGGATGTTGCGCCTCGACCGCCTTGCCGACGGCCTGCTCGAGGTGACGCTTGGCGGTGGGCGTCAGGCGCGCGACGACCTTCTGGGGATGCACTCGCATGTCGTTCTCCTGCCCGCGTCATCGCGCGAGTCTCGATCTCGTTGCGTTCGTTCGCGGAAATCAGGCGGCGACGCGCACGGTGCGCGACGGCCGCGGGCTCGCGAGCCAGGTGCGCCGGCCCAGCGCGTAGCCGCGTCCGAGCGCGAACCCGGTGCCTCGCGCCTCGACGTGCAGCTCGAGCTCGAGCTCGATCGCCGCCGGGTCGAAGAGCCGGAACACCTCGCGCACGAGGGTGTGGACGTCTCCGCCCGGGAGGAACCGCGGATGCGCGTCGGCATCGACGCCGAGCACGACGACGACACAGCGCCCCGTCGGATCCGCGGCACTGCCGCCGAGCACCGTCTCTCGTCCGAGCGCGTGCGCCGCGCGACCGAGCCTGGTCCGGCACGTCTCCGCGATCGGGACCCGGTCGCCCGCGAGCTCACGGATCTCGATTCGGACCGCGTCGCTCTCGAGGCGACGACGCACCAGCACGCGCAGCGCCTCCTGCAGTCCGAGCGCGCTCCGCCGGCTCGTCGCGAGCAGAGGAAGGATGCGCAGGCGCTCCGGCATCGACAGCTCGCTCGACTCGGCCCCCGCCGCCGCGACCAGGCGCTGGCTCCAGAAGTCGTCGCCGTCGGCGCGCATCACGGAGGCGGGCCGGAGGCGCTGCACGCTTCGGAACAAGAGCGAGAGCGCGCGATGGTGGAAGAGATCGACGAGCTCGCGCCGCAGCGGGCGATCGGGATCCTCCTGCGCGATCTCCTCGAGCATGAAGATCGGCAGGACGCTGACCGGGCCCGAGGTCCCGAGGAACGTCGTCTCGACCTCCGCCGTCCCTGCGTGTTCGTCGATCGCGACGCGCGCGATGTCGCCGGCGGCGAACGCGAGAGCCGGGCTGTGGCGGAACCGGATGCGCTCGTCGGCCGGGCGGGCCTCGGTGCCGAGCGCGCCGCCGCCGAGCCTCCGCTCGAGCGCCGCGACCAGCGCGAAGAACGAGCCGCGCGTCCCCCACTCGCCGACGCTGCGGGCGAGCTCGGAGACCGCGGCGCCGTCGCCGCTCAGAGGATCGGCTGCGTTCCCGTCCGCGCGGTCCACGTGAGCTCCTGCATCGAGGGACGAAGACCGATCGCGAGCGCGCAGAACGCGTTCAGCGGAACCTCGGCCGAGAGCAGCCGATCGAGCGCGCAGCCGAACAGGAACGCGTCGCCGGGTCCGGAGAACCGCGACTCTTCGAGCTCGACCCGCGTCTCCACCCCGCGCACGACCGCGCCGCGGTGCGCGCGCGTCGCGGCGTGCGCCTTCACCGCGCGGATGCCGTCGAGCCGCAGCGAGTTCGCGCGCTCGACGTTGACGTCGACCGAGGCCGGCACGTTGAAGAGCGAGAGCAGCCCGCGCAGCGCGTCGGGGCTCGCGAGCGAGCGGTGGGTGCTCGCGAGGTACCCGAGCAAGCGCCACTGCAGCTCGGTGCCGAGCGCCGCGGGCACCGGCGTCGAGACGCGGCCCACGTTGCGCGCGGTCGCGAGCGATGGGGAGCTCGGCAGCGGGGCACCGACGTCGCCGGCGCGGAGCTCGGTCGGCAGGTGGCGGCTCGTGCAGGTCATGTCGACCGACACCGTCTCCTCGACCTGCCCGCCGACGCGCGAGTCGTCGGTGCCGAGCATCAGATAGGTGTCGAGCCCGCCGTCGATCGGCGAGCGCCGGCGCGAGAGCGTGAACGATGCGTCGCTGCTGCGGCCGATGCCGTGATCGAAGAGCGAGAGCGCGCCGTACTCCACCTCGCCGCCGCGCCGGGCGCGCCGGCCGATCACCCGCTCGACGCCGTAGACCTCGGCCTGGTGCGGCGCGAGCCCGGCCCCCCGTAGGAGGAGCTCGTCGCGGAAGGGCTGCCGGCGCATCGGCTCGGCCGAAGTCGCGAACACGTTGATCGCGGGCGCGCAGTGGAGGCGCAGCACGTCGGTCGGAAGTCGCTCCGGGAGCGCCGGCGGACGCCGGAACCGGAACACGAGCTCGACGGTGTCGCGCGCACGCTCGGCGGGAACGCGCTCGAGCCCGCGGAGATCGACGAAGAAGAATTTCTCGGGGAACGCGAAGTACTCGGCGGCCATCCGCGGTCCGAGCGGCGCGGTCTCCGGCCACGGCCAGAGATCTCCGATCGTGCCGTCGAGCGCCGGAAGCGAGATCGCGCGGGCGCCCAGATCGATCTCGTCGCCCGGCGCCAGCCGGACCGACACCTGCTGCAGGTGACGCGCGAACCAGAGCAGCAGCGTGCTCGCCATCGCGTGCGTGCCGTGCAGGAAGAAGCGCAGCGCGTCCGGGGCGAACACCGCCGCGCGTCCGTGCTCGGGCACCCGGATGCGCACGGCGATCTCGGGCGCCTCCGAGCGCGTGTCGTCGAACCGGCAGAGCTCGATGCGCGCCGGCGCGAGCACGACGTCGGCGCGCGTCTGGAACGGACACGCGGCGCCCGACACGACGCGCGAGCCGTACATCGCGCCGGCGGCGATCGTGTGCCGCGCGCGGAGCGCGTTCTGGCGGGGCTCGAGCTCGAGGATCGTCGCGGCCGGGATGCCGCGCAGCGTGTGCGGCGCGATCAGCTCGGCGAGTGGCTCGACCAGCTCCGGCACCGCCGCCTCGGAGCGCTCGCGGATGCGCGCGGCCAGGAACGCGAACCCCTCGAGCAGCCGCTCGACGTCGGGATCGGTGCCGCGCTCGGTGAGCGCCTCGGCGAGCCCGGGATGGCGCATCCCGAGCTCCTTTCCCATGTCGCGCAGGTACGCGAGCTCGCTCTGGTAGTACCGAGAGAACATCGAACACGGCTCCTGGCTGCTCGAGATCGCTCGAGCTCAATCGACCGAGAAGCGCCCGGGCAGGCGCACCCACGTACGCAGGCGCAGCGCTCTGCGCGGATCGGCCGCGAGGCGCGCCTGCACCTGGAAATCGAGCCGCAGCGCGTCGTCGCTCGGCACGTGCCGCACGCTCACCTGCGTCAGCCGCGGCTCGTAGGCCTCGATCGCGCGCCGCAGCGCGAGCTCGACGCTGCGCATGCCGTCGGGGAGCGTGTGCACGAGGTCCGTGAGGTCCACGACGCCGCGCGCGTTGAGCAGCGCGTGGAGGTGGGCGACGATCGACTCGGTCTCGCCGATCGATCGATCACCGGAATCGAGTCGATCGAAGAGCCCGCGTCGCATCGCCCACCTCTTGCGCGCCTGGGATCACGAGCTCGGCTGCTCGGTCCAGTCCCACGAGTGCTCGGTCGTGGCGCCGTCCTCGGCGATGTACGTCCAGCTGATCTTGCTGAACACGAAGTCGATCACCTCGCGCGGGTTCTCCTCGCCCTCGCGCTCCTGCACCGCCGACTCGACGCGGGCGACGCGCGCGTTCTCGAGCTTCACTCGATAGAACTCCTTCGTGCCCGAGCCGGTGCTCGCCTGGCGGAAGAAGTGGAACATCGCTTCCGTCGGGCTGGTCGACGTCAGCGCCTGCGCGATCACGGGCGTCGACTTGTCGATCTCCTTGCGGATGCGCACCGGCCCGAACGCGACCGGCGACGTGGGCCGCGACGCGCGCGGGTCGTAGCCGACGCTCAGGAGCTGCTCGAAGCCGACGCACTCGATCGCGTCGGCCACGTCCTCGCCGCCCATGTTGTGCACCGTCGACTCGCCGGTGACCTCGTTGCCGCCGACCTTCAGCTTCAGATACACGCTCTGCTGACTCATCTTCGTCTCCTCGTTCCCCCGAGCACCGCGCTCGTCGTTGCGTCGGGCCCACTGCCCTGCGCGGACGGTTCATCGAGGGGAGCGGAGGACCGTTGCGTCGTCGTCGCGAGATCGATCGCGATCGCGACGACGGACGCAGCGACGGCGACCGGGATGACCCCGATCGCCGTCGTCGTGCTTCGACTTGTCTTAGGTAGGATCGCCCGAGGGCGATCCGTACGGCTCAGGTGCCGCAGCCGGTGCGACCGGTGGTCTCGGTGCAGAAGCAGGTGCCGCAGCCGCCGCTGGAGCGCGTGCGCCAGCTTCCGTTGCAGCACTGGTAGCTCGCCGAGCACGCGGTGTTCGCGTAGGTGCCGCCGTACGTGTGTGAGCAGCTCGCGCCGGGGGGCGGGCCCGCCGCCGCCGTGCAGCCGGTGCGCCCGGTGGTCTCGGTGCAGGTGCAGGTCCCGCAGCCGCCGCTGGCGCGCTCGCGCCACGAGCCGCTGCAGCACTGGTAGCTCGCCGAGCACGCGCCCGAGGAGTAGGTGCCGCCGTACGTGTGCGTGCAGCTCCCGCCGGTCGGGGTGCCACCGCTCGGCGGCGGGGTCGTCGATCCGCCCGAGAGCGTCGACGTGCGGCCGGTCGAGATCATCTCGCCGATGCGGCTGCGCACGTGATCGCCGGGGCAGCTGGTCGACTGCCCGGAGTGCTGGCCGTGGCCCTTCACGCGGGTCGAGTCGAGGGTGATGCCGTAGAGGCGCGAGAGCGTGCCCATCAGCCGGCCCGCGATGTTGATCGACGCGTTGCTCGGGCGGTTCGGGCCGAGCGAGCTGCAGCCGCTCGAGTGGAAGCAGCCGATGTACGAGATGCCGATGTTGCCGGTGTTGTTGCTGCCGACGTGCGCGCCGAGCAGGTGCAGCGGGCGACCTTCGTAGACGCGGCCGTCCTGCCCGATCAGGAAGTGGTAGCCGACGTCGCACCAGCCGCGCGTGTCCATGTGGAAGCGCTGGATGCCTCGCATCTGGCGCGCGGGATCGGCGGAGCCGGTGACGGTGTGGTGGACCGCCATGCGCGTCTTGCGGCTGTCGGTTCCGGTGCAGCGCGTCGCGCGCGCACCCCACGCCGATCGCGTGACGATGCCGAGGCCGCCGAGCTCGCTGCGGAGCGCTTCGCTCGCAACGCCGAGATCGTCGGCCACCGGGGCCGCGTCGTCCGCCGACTCGGGCTCCGGGATGACCGCGGTCCACTGGAGGATCTGGAGGATCTCGACCGCGTCGGCGCGGATGCGGAGCTGCGCGCCGTCGCCGATGTCGCCGAGCTCGGCGGTCGCGACGTGCTGGTCCTCTTCGCCCCACGTCTCGCCGAGCGGGGTCCACGTACCCGAGGGCTCGCCGCCGAGGAGGACACGAGCCTCCATCCCCGGCATGTCACCGGGGCTCGTGAGCCCCACGAGCGCACCCGCGCGGCTCGCGCCGTCGGGGACGTCGAGCACGGGCGAGACGAGCCATTCGCCGTCTCGAGTCCAGCCCGCGAGCATGTCCTCGCTCGATGTCGTCATCTCGTAGTGGTCGTGTCCGAAGTCGGTCGAGCGACTGGCGCCGACCAAGTCGTTCGCACACCCGACGGTCGCGACGAGGGAGAGCGGAGCGATGACCCAGCCGAGCTTCCTGATGCTGCTTTGACGCATGGGCGGGGCACTGTGCAAAGGACGTGCACAGCCGCGACCCGCGAAAAACGAGCTCTGGTGCGTTCTCCAGACCTCATCGGCGGCGGCCTCGGCGCGGCCGCCCGCGCCCGCGGGTGGGCGGGGCGTCCAAGATCTGGTCGGTGGGTTGGAATTCCGGCCGCGGGGACCATGTGAACGCGTGAACCCCGACCCCGGAGCGCTCGAATGCAACGACCCCCGGCGAGCGCCCCGCTCGTGGCTCTGATCGACGAAGACGTGTGGCTGGTGCGCCAGCTCAGCGAGGATCTACAGAAGCTCGGCTATCGCGTGCTCGGCTGGACCTCACCCACGTTCGCGGCGGAGCTCCTCGCGACGACCAAGTGCGACGTGATCGTGACCGAGGGCGTGATGTCGACGCTGAAGGGGTCCGAGCTGATCGCGCAGGCGAACGAGAAGTACGGCGCGGATCGCCCGGGGTACGTGCTGCACAGCACCTCGCCGAAGAAGCTCTCGCGGAAGGACCGCGCGCTCTTCGACGTGACGGTCGCGAAGCCGTGCTCGCCGGAGGACCTCGTGGTCGCGATCAAGAGCGCGATGGAGGCGAGCCGTTCGGCCAAGGCCGAGAGCGCGCCGGTGATCGAGAGCGCGCCGATCGCGGCGGCCGCCGACGCGGAGTGAAGCGCGCTCGACCTCAGCCGTCGTCCGGCTCCGGCGGCGGCGGGAGATCGAAGATGCGGGCGGCGTTGCGCCAGTAGATCTGCTCGAGCACGTCGCGCGGGAGATCGATGCCGTCGATCGTCCAGTCGCCCTGGATCGGCGTGGGATGGGTCAGCCCGCGGTGCGCGGTCTCGAAGTAGCGGAAGTGCGACTCGTAGAAGGCGGGGACGCGCTCGGGCGGGTCGGGGTGGCGGCCGGCGGAGCCGAGGACGAGCGAGCCGTCGCCGCCGATCTGGAAGTCGGTGCCGAACAGGATGCGGTCGGCATGGCGGATGAAGATCTCGCGCATGCGGGCCGGAGGATGGCGGCCGATCTCGGGGATGCGCGCGCCGGTCTCGACGAAGAGGTTGGGGTAGGCGTCGAGCATCCGCGCGACCGTCTCGGGCTCCTCGGGCGCGTTGCCGAAGTGCGCGCCGAGGAAGGTCGTGCCGGGATGGCGGGCCACGCGGCGCTCGTACTGATCGAAGACCTCGCGCCACCTCGGCCAGGGCTCGCCGTTCTCCCGCGCGCCGTAGAAGCTCCACGAGGGATGCGCGGCGAGCTCGTCGTGGCGCTCGTTGTCGGGCGTCGGCGGCTCGAAGAAGGCCTGGGGATCGCCGCTGTGGATCAGCACCGGGAGGCCGAGCTCGCCGGCGCGCTCGAACGCGATGTCGAGCCGGGGATCGTCGATCGCGAGCAGTGAGCCGTCGGCGAGGGTGATGCCGAGCCCGAGCGCCTTGAAGATCTTGAGGCCGACCGCGCCCTGCTCGGCGCAGGCCTGGAGCGAGCGCTCGACGTAGGCGCGCCAGTCGTCGCGCGTCGCGCGCGAGAAGTCGAGGTGGCAGTACGGGCGGAGCGCGCCGCCGGTGCGCTCGGCGATCTCGGCGGAGGTCTCGAGGCCGCCGCCGTTCGGATGTCCGCCCGACGCGTTGAGCGCGAGGTAGACGTCGCCGTGCTCGCGGAAGAGACGCAGTGCGCGGCTCGCCTGCGAGGGCGGGACGTGGACGTGCACGTCGATGCGCGGGATGTCGGAGTCGCGCCAGCGCGACGGCGGCGGCGAGCCCGTCGAGAGCGTGGGGATGCGCCAGGCGATCGCGATGGCGATCGCGACGGCGGCGACGAGCGCGCCGAGCGTTCCTGTGCGGACGCGAGAGGGGCGCGGATCATCGTCGGGCGCGCGCATCGGGAGAGCAACGTAGTGCGCGAGCGCGCTGCTCGTCGAGCGGCGACGAATCCGCCGGCCGCTCTATACTGCCGCCCGTGATCGAGGACTTCTCCGCGCTCGGCGCGTATCTGCTGAGCGAGAGCCGCCGCTGTGTGCGCGCGCCCGTCGGTCGGTTCCGGCATCCGTGGATCGCGCCGATGGCGGCGACGACGAGCGAGGCGTGGGGCGAGGATCATCGGTTCGCGTCGGGCGACTATGCGGGTGGGCTCTTCCATCACGACGTCAGCGAGAGCGCGATCGAGCTGTGTCGTGATCCCGAGCTCGCGGAGGCGTGCTTCGGGAGCTTGCTGTGCTTCCTCGACAACGCGGCGCCGAGCGGGCTGGTGCGGCGCATCGAGCTGCCGTTCCGCGCGCGCGATCCCGAGCCCGCCAAGCCGGTGATGGCGCAGCTCGCGCTGCGCGCGATCGACGGAGTGGAGCGCGGGCTCGAGCGCGCGGAGGAAGCGCGGGTGCTTCCGCGGCTGCTCGCGTTCGTCGACTACCTCGAGCGCGAGACCACCGGCATGCACGGGCTCTTGCTGACGCCGTCGTGCCGCGCGAGCGGGTTCGACTCGGACGTGCTGACGGCGGGGCTGCCGGACTTCTCGGTGGAGGGGCCGGACACCAACGCGTTCCTGGTGCTCGAGTACGAGGCGCTCGCGACGCTGGCGCGCCGGCTCGGCGACGACGCGCGGGCGAGCGAGCTCGGGGAGCGCGCGGCGCGGCTGCGCGAGCGCATCGACACGCTGCTCTGGGACGAGCCGGAGGGAACCTACGTCGCGCTGCGGTGGCGGCACGGGGCGGGGAGCCGCGCCGACGAGATCGTCGGACATCGCGACGCCGAGAACGCATTCCGTCCGCTCGCGAGCTGGATCTCGATGCTGCCGCTGCTCGCGGGCGTCGGCTCGCCGGCGCGCGCCGAGCGGGTGATCGCGCGGCTCGTCGATCCGCAGAAGCACTGGGGGCCGTCGGGCGTGCGCACCGTGCCCGCGGACGACGTCTACTTCCATCAGGCGCCGCGCGTGATGATCTACGATCCGCGCCGCGGCGAGCGCGGCCCGGTGTCGAACTGGTCGGGACCGATCTGGGTGCTCACCAATTACTACGCGTTCCGCATCCTCGAGCGCTGCGGCAAGCACGACGAAGCGCGGGCGCTCGCGCGCACCACCGCGCGCGTGCTCGACGAGGATCTCCGGGCGACGGGCGCGCTGCACGAGTGCTACGACGACGCGGGCCGCGGCCTCTGGCCGAGACGAGGCACGTTCCTCTCGTGGAACGTCCTCGCGCTGACGATGCTGAGAGCCGCCGCGGCTTGAGGTCGCCGCGGTCGCGCAGATCCACGTCGCCGAACGCCCGACCTCGGTACGACGCCAGGTGATAGCTTCCGCGCGTGGTTCATCGTCGATCGGCGGTTCTGGTGTGCGCGTTCGTATGGATCCTCGCCTCTGGATGCGCTCCAGCGCCGATCAGCGGCGATGCCGCGGTCCGCGGTGACGGGGCGGCGCGCTGCGCGAGCGCGAGCGAGTGCGACGACGGGGTGTTCTGCAACGGTGCCGAGCGGTGCGATCCGGATGGTGCCGGCGGCGATGCGTGCGTCGCGGGCGAGCCGCCGTGCGGCGCCGGGACCTTCTGCGACGAGGTCGCGGCCCGCTGCGAGGCGAGCTGCGCGCGCGATGTCGACGGCGACGGGCACACGGCGATGTCGTGCGGAGGCGACGACTGCGACGACGACGACGCGAGCCGCTCTCCGAGCGCGGTCGAGCTGTGCGACGCCGAGCACGTCGACGAGGACTGTGATCCGGCGACGCTCGGCGATCGCGACGCCGACGATGACGGATCGATCAGCGTGGCGTGCTGCAACGAGGTCCTCGGTGCGCTGCGGTGCGGGGACGACTGCGACGACGCGAACCCCACCGTGCACCGCACCGCGTCCGAGGTCTGCGACGACTTCGACAACGACTGCGACGGCGCGATCGACGAGCGCGTGTCGTACACGCTGTGGCCCGATGCGGATCGCGACTCGTTCGGCGACGCGCTCGGCACGCCGATGCGCGCGTGCTCGTACCTGCCGGGCCACGCGCTGATCGGCGAGGACTGCGACGACGCGGTCGCGACGACGAACCCCGGCGTGCACGACGTCTGCAACGGCGTCGACGACGACTGCGATGGCGCGATCGACGAGGGCGCCGACGCGCGCTGCGGGGCGGTGCCC
>JALYRN010000720.1 GCA_030855295.1 Myxococcota bacterium
CGCCGCCGGTGTGCGAGCCCTGCGCGGAGGCGCGCGATGGGACGAGCACCGCGCACGCGAGGACGGCGCACGCGAGGACGGCGCACGCGACGACGGCGAACGCGACGACGGCGGAGACCAGCGTACGGAGCGGTGCGGGCGCAGCGTACGCGACAAGAGAACGCATCGGGCGCGCCGGCACGCGGCCAGGATGAATCAGCGGGCCCGCGCCTGCCAGCCGATGTCGCGGCGGTGCTGCGCGCCTGCGAAGCGGATGCGATCGACGGCGGCGTACGCGCGCGCGGCGGCGTCGTCGACGTCGTCGCCGATCGCGGTGACGGCGAGGACGCGCCCGCCGGTCGTGACGACGCGATCGCCGTGTCGCGTCGTGCCGGCGTGGAAGACCTGGACGCCAGGAAGCGAAGCGGCGTCGGCGAGCCCGTCGATCACGTCGCCCTTGCGGGGAGCGCCGGGGTAGTCGGCGGCGGCGAGCACGACGCAGAGCGCAGCGGGCGCGTCCCAGGTGGCCTCGACGCCGGAGAGATCGCCGCTCGCCGCGCCGAGGAAGAGCGGCAGCGCGTCGCCCTTCCATCGCGCCATCAGCACCTCGGTCTCGGGATCGCCGAAGCGCACGTTGTACTCGAGCACCATCGGCGCGCCGTCGACGATCATGACGCCGACGAAGAGCGCGCCCGAGAGGGGCGTGCCGCGCGCGCGCATGGTGGCGAGCGTCGGCTCGACGATGCGGGACAGGATCTGCGCCTCGATCTCGGGCGTGACCGGAGGGGGTGGTGAGTAGGCGCCCATGCCGCCGGTGTTCGGACCCTGATCGCCGTCGGCGAGACGCTTGTGATCCTGGGCGGCTGCGAGCGCGACGTAGCGCGTCCCGTCGCAGACGACGTGGTAGCTGACCTCGGGGCCGCGGAGGACCTCTTCGATCACGACGCGCGCGCCGGCATCGCCGAACGCGCGGTCGCGCATGATCGTCTGGATTGCGGCGAGGGCCTCGTCGGTGGTGGCGGCGACGATCACGCCCTTGCCGGAGGCGAGCCCGTCGGCCTTCACGACGAGCGGTCGCTTCGCGTCGCGCACGTAGGCCTCGGCGGCGTCGGCGTCGTCGAACACGCGGAACGCGGCGGTCGGGATGCCGGCCTCGGCCATGCGCTCCTTGGCGAACACCTTCGAGCCCTCCAGCTGGGCGGCCTCGGCGCCCGGCCCGAACGTCGCGATGCCTGCGGCGCGCAGCGCGTCGGCGACCCCGATCGTCAGCGGCGCCTCGGGCCCGACGACCACCAGCCCGACCTGCTCGCGCTGCGCGAGCGCGACGATTGCGTCGACGTCCTCGATCGCCACCGCCACGCAGCGTGCGACCTGCGCGATCCCCGCGTTGCCCGGCGCCACGACCACCTCGGTCACCCGCGCCGACTGCGCCAGCTTCCAAGCAATCGCGTGCTCCCGCCCCCCAGCTCCCACCACCAACACCTTCACACACCACCTCCGGGGACAGGATCGCGCCCGTAACTAGTTGTAATCGCAGGGCTCCTGCGGGCAGTCGTACAAACTATCGAAAACGGCCTGATTTCTGACGAGACGCTCCGAGTGACCGGAAACTGAAGGACAATTCGATAGTTCGTACGACTGTCCGCAGGACATCAATGATTCCGAGCAGTTGCAGGCGCGATCCTGTCCCCGGGTCAGTGGCGCTGTACCCGGGTCAGTGGCGGAAGTGGCGGGTGGCGGTGAAGAGCATGGTGAGGCCGGCGGCGTCGGCGGCGGCGATGACGTCGGGGTCTTTGACGGAGCCGCCAGGCTGGACGACGGCGGTGATGCCGGCCGCCGCGGCAGCCTCGACGCCGTCGGGGAACGGGAAGAAGGCGTCGCTCGCGAGCACGCTCCCGCGCGACTTGTCGCCCGCCTTCTTGACCGCGAGCTCGACGCTGACGACGCGCGACATCTGACCCGCGCCGACGCCGACCGTGGTCGTGCCCTGCGCGAGCACGATCGCATTCGACTTCACGTGCTTGCAGACGCGCCACGCGAACCCGAGCGATGCCGTCTCCTCCGGCGTCGGGGCACGCCGCGTGACGAGCTTCGCGCTCTTCACCTCGAGCCCGCCGCTCGCGTCGCGCTGCTGCACCACGAACCCGCCGTCGATCTTCTTGGCCGTGAGCGCCCGGTGATCGGCAGCGAGCCACGCGCCGGTCGCGAGCAAGCGCAGGTTCTTCTTGGTGCGCAAGATCTCCAGCGCGTCCGCGTCGAACGCGGGCGCGACGACGCACTCGAGGAAGGTCTCGATCAGATGCCGCGCCGTCGCCGCGTCGACCTTCCGGTTCAGCGCGACGATGCCGCCGAACGCGCTCAGCGCGTCCGCCTCCCGCGCCGCGAGGTACGCCTCCGCGAGCACCGTCCGCGCCGCGACGCCGCACGGGTTCGTGTGCTTGACGACGACCGCCGCCGGCTCCTCGAATTCGCGCACCGCCTCGAGCGCCGCGTCGCAGTCGACCAGGTTGTTGAACGAGAGCTCCTTGCCGCCCGCGCCCAGCGACTCGGCCCGCGCGAGCGACCCCCCCGCTGCGCCGCGCTCGACGTAGAACGCGCCGCTCTGATGGGGGTTCTCCCCGTAGCGCAGCCCGTACGCCTTCTCGAGCGTGAACGTCAGCGTGCCCGGGTGCTCGTCGCGCGAGCCGTCGTCCTTCAGCGACGTGAGATACCCGGCGATCGCGCCGTCGTACGCCGCCGTGTGCGAGAACGCCTTCGCCGCCAGGCGCGCCCGCAGCGCGAGGCTCGGCCCCTCGCCGTCGTCGAGCGACGCACAGACCTCGTCGTAGTCCGCCGGGTCGACGACCACGGTGACGCGCGCGTGGTTCTTCGCCGCGCTGCGGATCATCGAGGGACCGCCGATGTCGATGTTCTCGACGATCTCCTCGTGCGGCGCCCCGCGCTCGACCGTCGCCTCGAACGGATAGAGGTTCACGATCACGAGATCGATCGCCTTGCCGCCGAGCTCCGTCAGCTGCGTGCGATCGCCGATCGTGTCGCGCATCAAGATGCCGCCGTGCACGCGCGGATGGAGCGTCTTGACGCGCCCGTCCATCACCTCCGGCGAGCCCGTGTACTCGGCGACGTCGATCGCGTCGATGCCCGCGCCTCGCAGCGCTCTCGCGGTGCCCCCGGTCGAGAGGATCTCGACCCCGTTCTCCGCGAGCTTCCTGCAGAGCTCGATGACCCCGCGCTTGTCCGAGACCGAGACCAGCGCCCTCTCGATGCGAGCCATCGCGTTCCTCCTGCGTTCGGGCGCGGACTATCGGATGCGCCGCGGCGCGTCAATCCACGGCGTGCGCGATCGCGCGTCCGTGACTGCCCGCCACAGCTCGAGACGAGGCGCCGCGCGACGCCGACCGCGCCGCGGACGGTGGTGTCGTTCTTGCTCGATTTGTCCTCGGGGCCGGAGGTCGCTAAGAACGGCTCGGAGCGAATGCCGGAAGCAGTCATCGCGTTCTTCGTGGAGCACGGCTCCTACGGCCTGATGACCGGGGCGCTGATCGCCGCCGGCCTGGGCCTGCCGCTGCCCGAGGACATCGTGATGATCTCGGGCGCGATCCTCGCGCAGCGTGGCATCACGGATCTGTGGCTCACCGTCCTCGCGCTGAGCGTCGGCGTGTTCCTCGGAGACAGCGCGCTCTTCCTGATCGCGCGCAAGGTGGGCCCGGCGATCTACGAGTGGCGCTGGATCAAGCGCGTGCTGCCGGCCCCGAGGCGCGCCTGGATCGAGAACAAGATCGCGAAGCACGGGATGCTCGTCGTGTTCTTCGCGCGGCACGTCGCCGGCTTCCGCGGGCCCACGTTCGCGATCGCGGCGATCCACGGCATCCCGTACGTGCGCTTCATCGTCGCCGACATGATCGCGCTCGCGATCTCGCTGCCGCTCTGGATGGCGCTCGGCTGGTTCTTCTCGGACTCGATCGACGAGCTGCTCAACCGCACCGCGACCGCCGAGCGACTGATCCTCGTCGGCGTGGTCGGTCTCGTGCTGCTGATCGTGATCGGTCACGCGATCTCGACGTGGGTGAAGCGGCGGCGCCAGGCGAGCGCCGAGCGATCCGCCGCGCGCGACGCCGACAGCCCCTCCACGC
>JALYRN010000090.1 GCA_030855295.1 Myxococcota bacterium
GCCGCTACGCGGCGCCTTCACCCCGGCCTTCACGACATAGATTTCTCATACTCGCTGTCTCAAACTCGTTGACACGTTCCGCCCGGCCTCCGACAGGAGCGGATATCGGTGGCGAATGATGCTCACCGGCAGCATCGCGATCTCGAGATACACGGTGCCTTCACGACGCGTCGTCACCAACACGTCAGCGCGGCTGGCCAGGGCCTGCACGAGCTGCTCGGGATCGCTGGAGACGGTGAAGATGTCGAGGTCGTGCGAGATCCGATGTCCCAGCCGCATCGCGATCGCGACATCGCCCGCGAGGTACGCGTCGGCCGGAAGGAGCGGCGATAGGTCACGCTGGGCATCCGAGATGCCGATCACGCGCCGGCCCACGGCGGGCGGGCGCCGCCGGGTGCGTCGGCGCGCGGGAGCCCGGCGATGAGCCGCCAGTACGCGCGCTCCCTCGGAGCCAGGCGGTCACCCCGCCGCTCGAGGAACGACGCGAGCTCGTCGCGCGCATAGGTCTCTCGTAGCCATCGCATGGCCGCGAGGGTTCCACGGGACATGACCCGCTCCATGACGTAGTCGGCGTGCCGGCGAAGGTCGACGGTCTCGGGGTCGACGTCCCAGAGGAGACGCGTCACTTCGGGCGGGAGGCTCGAGGTCACGCGCGAATCTTACCAGGCGCGAGCGCGGGCGGCGCGCGTCGAGCAGTCGCGCGCGTCGGGGTCAGCCGCCGAAGGTCGGGTACGCTCTCCGGTGCATGGGCGCTTGGGGACCGGGGAGCTTCGAGAACGACGGCGCGCTCGACTGGGTCGCAGAGTTCCAGGACGAGGCCGACGAGGCGATGCTCGACGAGACGTTGCGCGGCGTCGTCGACGCCGACCCCGGCGACTACGTCGATGTCGACGACGCGGCGGCCGCGCTCGCTGCGGCGGAGGTCGTCGCGGCGACCAACGGGCATGCGGCGAAGTCCTTGCCGGAAGAGCTCGCGTCGCTCGCGCTGAAGCCGAACGCTGCGCGCACGAAGCTCGCGGTCGACGCCGTTCGACGCGTGCAGGCGGGCTCCGAGCTGCAGGAGCTCTGGGAGGAGAACGGCCCGAACGCGACGTGGCGCGCGATCGTCGACGAGCTCCTCGTGCGGCTCGCGGCGCCGCCCGTCGCGACCGCGAAGAAGCCCCGGCGGAAGAAGAAGCAAGAGCCCTCGGTGCGCGAGGTCGCGACGTATCCGTCTCCCGACGGCGCCTGGGTGTTCTCCATCAGCGAGATCGACAGCCCCGCCGGTGCCAACACGCAGACGGTCGTGAGCCACCGCGGCGGGGGCGCCGGCGTGTGGGCCGCGATGGGGACGAACCTAGGAGTGACCGCGCGGTGGCTCGGCGCGCGCGAGCTCGAGGTCTCCGTCCCCACGGGCGTGCCAGAGCTCCAGCGGCAGACGCGGATTCAGTACGCCGACGACGCAGTCACCGTGACCTATCGCTCTTCTTCGTGAGCTTCTTCGGAGTCGTCGATGCGAGTGTCTCGCTGAGCGCGAGCTCGACGAAGTCTCGGAGTCTGTCGAAAAATCGGCTCGCCCGCTCCGGTCGCCACGACCCCACGGCACACCTCCGCGCGCGCGGCACGCTCACGAACCGAGAGCTCCTCGGCGAGCGCCGCATCCATTGCTCGACCAAGGCGAGCGGTCGCGAGAGTACTCGCTTCGTCTGCACACGCTCCGCACCTCTCCGAGCGCCGCCGCGCGCCCGCCGGGTAGTCGCTCACAACCTGATCCCGGCGTCGGCGTCGATCGGCGCGCCGAGCCACTCGAGGTGGCCTTGCTCAGGCGGGCGCGGAACGCTCAGAACGGCGCGCGCGACGTGCAGTGCATTCAAGACGCACTGGATCGGATCGACGCCGTACACCGTCCGCGCTCGGTCGTAGCCAGTGAGCCCTTCGATCGAGAAGTCGGCGCCCCAGTCGACGTCCATCGCGCGGCAGTTGTACACCCGCAGCACGACGGACTCTCGCGCGCCATCGGGTGACACCAACTCGTACTCACGCGTCACGTCGAACATGCGCCCTCCATTTCCCGGTCGGGTCGGGCTCATCAGACGTCCACGACCCGGCTGCGCCTTTGCTCGCGCACGAGCGGCGCTCGCTCACCGAGACGGACACTCCGCCGCGACGTCGGCGGCGCGCTCGCCGCGCGTCACCTCCACGTCGATCAGAGCGCCATCGGGATCGCGCCATCCCACGGTCCAGTGGGTGGTCGGAGCGAGGGCACCGACGTCGAAGCACTGCACGGCGACGCCAGCACGACCTCCGCTGTGCACGCCGGCCACCAGCACGATCCGATCGCCCTCGCGCACCGGATCGTAGAACACGAGGTTCGCGCCGCCCGGCTGGTCCATCCTCACCACGAGGAGCGCGTCGACCGCGAACACCTCGAGCCCCCGCGTCCGGCGCGCGGTGGCGTGCTCGACCATCGAGCGCGACGGACCGCCGCACGCCAGCAGGAACGCGCACACGCTCGCCGCGCGCACCAGTGTCCGACACTGCGTCATGCCGAGAGCGTATCGCGAGAACCGGTGGGATTCTCCGGGACCGCCGACGAGCACCTCCTCTCAGCGCGCGACGAGGCGATCGAGCCCGAGGCCCTCGCTCCGTCGAGAGCGTCACCCCGGTCGTCGACACGCTCGGCACCTCTCCGAAGCCCAACCGCATCGCCGAGGTCACTCCCTCCGGCGTCTGGGTCGAGACCGATCGCTCCTCCACGCGCGAGACCGGCGCGCAGGTCGTCTCGCCGCGCATGCTCGACCTCGCGTGGGAAGTCCTCCGCGCGCGCGGCACGCTGACGAACCGCGAGATGCTCGGCGAGCTCCGCATCCATCGCTCCTCGTTCGTCTGCGCGATCCTCGCGCGCCTCAAAGGGAGCGCGGTCCGGTAGAGCGCCCGCAGGCTGCCGCCATCTGGCTCGGCCTCGATCTGGATCGGGGCGATCCAGCGTCCGATCAAGTACCCATCAAGTACCCGGAACCCAAGGAAAACTGGGAAAAGGCCAGGCCGAACCGGCTCCGCAGCGGGCGCCGATCAAGTGACCGTCAAGTAGCGCCGGCCGCCGCGGGCGGCCGCTCCGACCCCCCGGCCCACCAGGGAACGTACTTCCGGTGCTTCGGCGCCGCTCCTCGCTCGTACGGGACGCTTTGCCCCGCCTGAACGGCCTCTTGGATGAGGCGCGAGGCGCGCGCCGCGTTCTGTGGCTCGATCCCGAATCGCTCGCGGAGGCTGGCGTTCATCTCGCACGAGAGGCCCAGTAGCGCGGTCTCCGGCTCATGTGGGCGATCGTGAGGATGACGAGCTCGTCGTCGGCGACCTGATAGCCGATCGAGAACGGGAAGCGCCGCAAGAGGAAGCGGCGGATCGCTGGGTCGAGATCGGGAGCGTCAGGCCACGTGGGCCATGCGTGTGGAGCTTCCACGATGGCTGCGATTGCGAGCTGCACCTCGGCGAGCATCTCGTCGCCGAGGCCGGGACGCTCGGCGTCGTACCAGACGCTCGCGGCGAGCAGCTCGTGCTCGGCGTCAGCGTGAAGTCGGATCTTCACGAAGCGCCCTCAGGCGGGCGGAGATGCGGGCCTTCGCGTCGTCCCAGTCGACGAGGGCTGCGGTGCCGTCCCGTACCTCTCGGGCGCGTCGCTCGAGCTCGCGAAGCCAGGCTTCGTCGGCATCGGGATCGGCGCGACCGTCCAGGCTGGTGAGGAGCTCGTGCGCGAGCGCCGCGCGCTCGTCACGCGGCAGAGCGAGCACGGCGCTACGGAGCTCGGTCTCGGTCATGTGCTTCAGGGTAGCGCGCTCCGCGAGCGCGGCCATCATGCGCGCCCGTGCGGGCGGGGACGCACGCCGTCATCCATGCACATCGGCCAGAGATCCAGCCCAAGCGCAACCGCGAGATACTCGGCGAGTCCGCATCCATCGCTCGTCGAACGCCAGCGCGATCCGCGCGCGCCTCGGGAGCGCCTCGGCACGTATGCGCGTCACCGCCCCGAGGCAGAATTGGCGTTCGCGCGGCGAGCTCGGACTCGAGAGGTGATCCGCCTCGCCACGAGCGCCCGCGCCCTTCTCGTCGCGGTTCGTCACCAGCCGAGTCATCTGTCGCGGGCGTTCACGGTGCACTCCAGAGGGCCTTCGCGAAGTCGAGCGAGCCCGGCGAGCTTGCGAGCGATGGCCGTTCGAAGTGCGATGGGGATCGCGTCGGGCATACACGGTGCGAGGCGCGCGGCGAAGTCCTCGAGCGCCCGCACGGCATCTCTCACGGCGTCCTCGAGCAGGTCGGGCGAGACCGCGATCTCGCTCACGTCGGCGCCGCTCCAGCTGCCGATTCGGAACGCGAATTCTCCGCGCGCGGGCTCGAAGCGCGCAGTGAGCGTCGATGCGTCGTGCCCAATCCATACGTTCCGTTCGTCCGAGCACCGGTCGACGACGAGATCGCACCACTCCGCAATGCCCGCGAGATCGGCGCAGCATCCGAGCTCGAGCGCGAGCGTGCCGTGCTGCCGTATGACGATCCCGCCGTCGAGCGCGCTCAGGTACTGCTCGATCTCGTCGGGTGTGCCCGGCATTGTCGCGCAGCTCTCGAGCGCTCGCGCGGCGAGCTTCGACAGCATCGCTGGCTCGACGAGCGTCGCGACCCGAAAATGCCGACCACGCGGCGCGATGGGCATCAGCGCGCCGAAACCAGCGGCGCGCATGCAGCGCTCGTCGTGCTCGTCTCGGTGGAAGGACGTGCTGTGTCCTCGCGCCGGGTCGGCCGGTACGTCGGTCTCGGCGTCGGATCGCGCGTAGCCGTACGAAGCGATCTCGATCACGGGTAGTAGCTCGAACACGTCGCGAGCATCGTGCCCCCGCGGGCCGCCCGCAACGTTGGCTCGAAGCGCAGTCTCGGCGTCGATCACCGGATCCGAGGCAGCCATGACCTCTCGGCCATCGTGCGCGGAACCTGCCTACGTATTGCCGCTGTGGAAAATCCACACGCCCTGGAAGAGGTCGTAATCGAACCCGAGGCGTACGCAGCCACCGGCCCCTTTGTAGAAGATACGCGCCTGGGTCGCGAGGAACGGATCGAGGTTCGCGAGGAAGACTTCACGGTCCGCGTACACCAGCTCCGAGCCGATCCATCGAAGTATGCCGTCGACGTCAGTCATCCCTGGGCGAAGCTTACCGATCAGCGCGCAGTCTTCGATCTCGCGAGGAAGGTGCTCATGCGGTAGCTCGTGGGAGTAGCGCCCGAGGATCGCCACCTCAGCGCGCCGGCACGAGTGTTCTTCGAGATCCGTCGCAGTGCGCACCCGACCAACGGAAATCAACTGCGCCAAGCGCTCCGCTCCGCGAAGTTGGATCTTCGTCTCGTCCCGCATGTTGATTGCTCGCGCCGAACGTCGGGCGTGTCGCTGTAGTCCCACCGGCTCACTTGTACGCTCCCGGTCGTCGAGTCGAGTCGAGCCGCGATCGAGGGACGCGACGACGAGAGCGCGCCCTCGCGTCGAGCGAGATGGGAGAAGCGTGGCGAGGTACGCTCTCGGGCGCATGGGCGCTTGGGGACCGGGGAGCTTCGAGAACGACGGCGCGCTCGACTGGGTCGCAGAGTTCCAGGAAGAGGCCGACGAGGCGATGCTCGACGAGACGTTGCGCGGCGTCGTCGACGCCGATTCCGATGACTACATCGATGTCGACGACGCGGCGGCCGCGCTCGCTGCGGCGGAGGTCGTCGCGGCGATCAACGGGCACGCGGCGAAGTCCTTGCCGGAAGAGCTCGCGTCGCTCGCGCTGAAGCCGGACGCTGCGCGCACGAAGCTCGCGGTCGACGCCGTTCGACGCGTGCAGGCGGGCTCCGAGCTGCAGGAGCTCTGGGAGGAGGACGGCCCGAACGCGACGTGGCGCGCGATCGTCGACGAGCTCCTCGCGCGGCTCGCGGCGCCGCCCATCGCGACCGCGAAGAAGCCCCGGCGGAAGAAGAAGCAAGGGCCCTCGGTGCGCGAGGTCGCGACGTATCCGTCACCCGACGGCGCCTGGGTGTTCTCCATCAGCGAGATCGACAGCCCCGCCGGTGCCAACACGCAGACGGTCGTGAGCCACCGCGGCGGGGGCGCCGGCGTGTGGGCCGCGATGGGGACGAACCTCGGAGTGACCGCGCGGTGGCTCGGCGCGCGCGAGCTCGAGGTCTCGGTCCCCACGGGCGTCCCAGAGCTCCAGCGGCAGACGCGGATTCAGTACGCCGACGACGCAGTCACCGTGACCTATCGCTCTTCTTCGTGAGCTTCTTCGGAGTCGTCGGCCGCGTAGGTCTCAGCAGCTCAGTCGTTCTCGCCGGTGAGCAGGAGCGCGGCCTCGAGCAGCATCGTCGTGGTCGCGCGCAGCTCGCGCAGCGGCCCGACTCGTTCGGCCGCCCGGCCTCCCGCAGCCGCAGCGCGCGTCGCTCGTCGTCCGCACGCAGGATTCCAGGTACCTCGCGGCGTGCGCCGTGGCCGCGCGCTGATCGTCGCGCGAGGAGCGCAGTCGGCGCCGCATCGAGGCGCGCCCGTCTCGCGCGGCCGCCCGGCTCGCGGCGTGTGCGCGACCGCGTGCTAGCCTGACGATGCAAGTGTCCGACGAATCCGAGCTCCTCGGCCGCATCACGGCGGACCCCAAGATCTTCGGCGGCAAGCCGATCATCCGGGGTCGACGCCTCGCCGTCGAGCACGTCCTCGGGATGATGGCTGCTGGCGACTCGATCGAGACCATCGTCGAGGGGTACCCGTGGCTCGAGCGCGACGACGTTCGCGCCTGCCTCGCCTACGCTCGCCGCGTCGTCGGGAACGAGCGCGTCGAGCCTCGCCTCGCAACCGGCACGTGAAGCTCCTGTTGGACGCCTGCGTGTGGGGTGGCACACGCGGCGCGCTCGAAGCGGCGGGACATGACGTGGTGTGGGCCGGCGCCTGGAGCGACGATCCAGGCGACGAGGAGATCCTCGCGCGTGCCCACTCGGAGGGCCGCGTCGTGATCACGCTCGACAAGGACTTCGGATTGCTGGCGGTGCTGCGAGGGCTGCCCCACTCCGGCATCGTGCGATTGGTCGACCATGCAGCGCGCCAGCAGGGGCCGGCCGCCGTGGCCGTGCTCGAGCGTCACGCCGACGAGCTCGCGTCGAGTGCGATCGTGACGGTCGAGCCCGGCCGCGTCCGAATTCGACCGGGGCGGTGAGGGGGGTTCGCGAGCGCGCGACTCGCGCGCGGGCGTGAGATCAGTCGGATGACGTGGGCGCGGTCCGCGAGGTCCTGTTCTTCATCGCGTCGCTCACGTTCGTGCGGATCACCCTCTCGAGCGCATCGACCAGCGCGCCTGATGCGCGGTCGCGACGCCCTTTCAGACCGCGAGGACCTGGCTGACGACTCCGTCGCTGCGGCTGGCGCCGGCGCCGAAGCCGTCGACCTCGAGGCCGAGGGCGCGCATGCAGGTGTAGGGGACGTTGCTGGTGTTCTCGCGGCTCGGCGAGCGGTAGTGCATGCCGGGGCGCAGCGCGCCGCCGGCGCGGCCGGCGAGCAGGATCGGCATGTCGTAGTAGGTGTGGCGGGTGCCGTCGGCGAGCTCGCTGGTGCCGTAGATCAGCGAGTTGTGCAGGAGGTTGGAGTCGCCCTCGGGGATGCGCGCCAAGGCCTCGCAGAGGTACGTGAAGCTCTGCATGATGAACTGCACCGAGAGGTGGATGCGCTCGTACTGCGGCGCGAGACGATCGGCGTCGCTGACCGCGCGGTCGTCGTGCGTCTGCACGTGCGCGCCCTGCACGCCGCCGACCTGCCAGAAGATGGTGTCGGCCTGCATGCCGTTGAACTCGTAGGTGAAGACGCGCGTGACGTCGCACGCGAGCGCCATCGCCATCAGGTCGGCCATGATGCGGTTCTTGTCGGCGAGCAGCTCGTGGCCGCGATCCTCGCTGTAGATGTCGTCCTGGCGCGTCGGGATCATGCAGCGGCTGACGTCGAAGCCGTCGATCGCGCGCTCGATCGAGCGCAGGCCCTCGAGGTGCTCGTCGAGCCGGCGCTGATCGACGATCCCGAGGCGGCTGCGCAGCGCCGCCGCGTCGCCGCGCACGACGTCGACCATGCTCTGCCGCGCGCGCGCGATGCTCTCCGCGGATGGACCGGTCGGCGTGATCGGCACGCCGAAGACGCGATCGAAGAGCGAGCCCGGCGAGAACTCCGCGCCGATGCGGTTGCCGTCGGGGCCGAACGAGGTCGAGCCGCCCGCGGTGCTGTTCGACTTGCCGACGCGCGAGATGCCGAGGTCGACCGAGCGCACCGCGGTCTGTCCCTCCCACGCCTCCGCGATCACGTAGTCGACCGAGGGCCCGGTGGGGTTGCCGTAGGTGCCGCGGTTCTGATCGTAGGTGCCGGTCAGCATCTGCGCGCGGCCGGTGTGGTGCGCGGTGCCGGTCTGGCGGCACTGGAAGTTCGTCAGCACGCTGACGGAGTCGCGGATCAGCTCGGACTCCGCGATCGGACGCAGCTCCTCGTTGGGATCGCGCCACCACTCCGCGCCCTCGCGCCCCGGGATCCACTGGTCGGGGCGCATGCCGTTGCCCCAGAAGAAGGTGCCGAAGCGCACCGGCAGCGGCGTGCCGTCGGCGTGCGCGACACCGTTGCCGTCGAACATCGCCTCGAGCGGCGGCAGCGCGAGCATCACGCCCGCGCCCGCGAGCACGCCTCGCAGCATGCGCCGGCGCCCGAGCGCGTTCTTCTTCAGCGGCTTGATCGCGTGCTTCTTCACTGCGGCTCTCCTGCGCTACGGAACGCCTCACTCAGAACGATCGCTCGGGTCAGCGCCCGCAGCGAGTGTCCGCTCGCTCCCCACTCGCTCGAGACCTCGAAGACCTCCGCGAGCTGCGCGCGCGTCTCGTGCCGCCCCGAGGTGCGGCGGTAGACCAGGCGCGCGAAGCAGTCCTGCACGCGCCGATCGTTCGCGAGCAGATCGGCGAGCTCGAGCGCTCCCTCGAAGCTCGTGCCGTCGAGGTTCCCGCTGACGTCGAGCGCCAGGCCGCGATCGGTCTCGCGGTACATGCCGATGCCGTCGAAGTGCTCGAGCGGCAGACCCAGCGGGTCCATCGCGTTGTGACAGCCCGCGCAGGTCTCGTCCGAGAGGTGGAGCGCGACGCGCTGGCGGTTCGTGATCATCTCGCCCGGCGGATCGGCGGGCAGCGAGGGGTCGACGCCCGGCGGCGGCGGCGGGATGTGCTCGCAGAGCAGGCGCTCGCGCACGAAGAGGCCGCGCTGCGTCGGCGAGGTGTCGATCGGGCGCGCGTAGAGCGCGAGCGGCCCGGCGAGCGTCATCAGGCCGCGGCGCTCGGGCGGCAGCGGCACCTCGACGAACTCGGTGCCCGAGAGGCCGAGCGCCTCGATCCGGAACCAGTCGACGCGCAGGTCGCGGTTGTCGGGGAGCATGTAGTAGTCGTTGAGGAACTCGACCGCGAAGGTGTGGTTGCCCGCCGTCAGCTCGCGCTCGATGGTGACGATCTCGGGCGCGCTCTCGGTCGACGCGATCTCGAAGACGCCCGCGTCCATGCCGTCGATCAGCATGCGCATCTGCACGAGCTCGGGGCCCGCCTGCGCGCCGTACACGCGCGCCGAGAAGCGATGCAGCCCCGCCTCGACGGCGACGTCGTGCGCGAGCACGGTCGCCGAGCAGATGTTCGCGTACCCGGGCACCTCCACGCAGCCGCCGGGGCTGAGCGCCTCGGCCTCCCACTGCTCGATCAGGTCGACCGACCCGCCGAGCGCCTCCGCCGGGATGCCGTAGATCTGCGCGAGGTCGGCGTTGACGAAGGTGTGATCGATGTCGAAGAGCGACAGCACGCTCGCGTCCTCGGTGAACACCACCTGCTCGATCAAGAGCTCGAGCTCGCGGCGCATCGAGGGGCCGAAGCTGTCGCGGTACGCCGGGAACACGTCGGGATTCTTCGAGATGCGATCGAGCCCATCGAGGCCGAGCCACTCCTCGAAGAAG
Organism: Myxococcota bacterium; assembly: GCA_030855295.1. Taxonomy (GTDB): domain Bacteria; phylum Myxococcota_A; class Polyangia; order Polyangiales; family Sandaracinaceae; genus Sandaracinus. The sequence goes on from JALYRN010000090.1 coordinate 9,993, forward strand.
CGCATGATCGGCGCCTGCGCGCGCTCGGAGGCGAGCAGGCGATCGGTCTGCCGCGCGAGGCCCTCCTCGGTGGAGAGCTCGCCGCGCTCGGCGGCGTCGAGCAGCTCGTCGTCGGGCGTCGTGTCCCACAGCAGATAGGAGAGGCGCGACGCGAGCTCGTAGTCGTCGAAGAGGCCGTCCCGTCCGATCTCGACGCGATAGAGGAAGAACGGCGACTGCAGCGCGGTCGCGACCGCGTAGCGGATGCCGAGCCACACGCCGCCGAGCTCCGTCGCGCCGGTCGCGGCCAGCGCCGCGTAGCGCGCGACCTCTTCTTCCGCGACGGGGCGGCGCCACGCGCGCCGCAGGAAGGTGCGCAGGAAGGTCTCGATGCACGCGTCGGTCGCGCTCGCGGGCGCGCAGCCGACGAAGGCCTCGCGCCGCGCCACGTCGCCGAACACGACCTCGGCCGCGGTGCGCGCCGCGATGTCGTAGCGCTCGACGTCGAGATCCGACGACGTCACGTCGTGCGCGATCACCTCACTCAGCTCGAAGCCTTCTTCGCTGACGAGGTCGGCCGAGATGCTCTCGCGCACGTCGACGTCGCCGCCGAGGAGATCGCGGATGCTGTTCTCGTACTGGACCGCGGTCAGCCGGCGCAGGCCGGAGTCGGCGGGCGAGAAGGGTGGCAGCGGCGTGGTGTCGGGCGGCACGCGCGGATCGTTCCGCGGGCCCGCGGGCGGATCGTCGAGCGCCCCCGTGCACGCGATCGACAGCAGGGCCGCGAGCGCCATGAAGAAGCCGGCTGATCGAGTCATGCGCAGACCTTCCTTCGCCACTCGAACAGCCTACGGGAGCCGTCGTTACAGAACCTGCACGCCGGAAAACTTACATGAATACGCAGACTTACCGGTGCGGATCTCACGCGAACACGTCGGCGATCGCCGGCGCGTCGATGCTCGGCTGCGTGTTCGTCAGCCGCGCGAAGATCACCGTCGCAGCGACGGTGCCGAACGCCATCCACACGCACTGCCAGAGCGCCGTCGCGCCCGAGAGCGCGAGCACCAAGGGGCTGGTCGGCGACTCGAACGCAATCAGGAGCGGCTCGCTCTCGAGCACGATCACGGCCGCGATCGGCGCGAAGATCACGACCAGCGGCAGCGCCAGGACGATCGTGATCGGGATGATGACGGCGGCGAGCGAGAGCCAGTTCCCTCGCGTGAGAGCGTTGCTGCGCGCGAGCGAGTCTCCCGCGCTGCGCCGCTCGATCACGCACGCCGGGATCGCAACGTAGGTCGCGATCCACGCGATCACGCCGGGCACGACGAAGAGCACCGTGCCGAGCACGATCAGCAGGCCCGACAGCAGCGACACGCCGAAGACCGATCCGATCGACGCCTTGCCGAGGCTGGCCGCGTCCGCGAAGGACATCGGTCGATCGAGCAGGCCCGCGAGCGCGAGGTGCGTGATCGTCGCGCAGAGCCACGCGTTCGCGATCGCCGACGCGATGTTCGACGGCGCCGTGCTCTCGACGCCCGCGATCCCCAGCAGGATGTCGAGGAACGCGATCGGGAAGATGCCGATCGCGCACGCGGTCGCGATCGGCGCGAGCTGCGCGCGGAGGATCCGCGTCGAGGTCGCCACGACGTCGGCGAGCGAGAGCGGGATCGGCGCGGCGGCAGCGTCGGCGGTCTCCATCCCGCGATGATGTCCGATCTGGCGGCGCGACTGCAGCTCGTCGAACAGCGCCCGCTCGTTCAGCTCAAAGGCTGTCTAAAAATCGGCTCGCCCGCTCCGGGCGCTTCCGTCCGCGCGCCGGGCGCGCTCCCGTACGCGCCCTCCGGGGCGAGCACTCCTGTCGATTCCGTCAGGGCGTCGGCGCCGCGGGCACGTAGATCGGGTTCGAGTACACCCACACCACCTCGCGGATCAGCTCGTCCGCGAAGCGCCCGAGGTACGGGCGCGCGTGCTCGGGGATCATGCGCACCTCGGCGCGGTACGCGCCCGCCTCGGTGATCACGTGCTCGAGGGTCGCGCCGTCGCCGGACGCGACCTCGACCGCGCCGCCCTCTGCCGCGCGCAGGATCCGCATCCGCAGCGCCGGCGGCGGATCGGCAGGGAAGCCCTCGGGCAGCGCCGGCCGCACCACGCGGAGCGTCGCGCCGACCGCGCTGTCGTCGCCCATCTCGGCGATCGCGCCGCCCTCGTCCTCGGCGACGAAGTCGAAGCCGACGGGCGTCCCGAAGACCTCGAACGTGAGATAGAGGCGGCCCGCGTCGAGCGCCTCCATCACACCGTCGCGATCGCGCGCGCCGACGAGCACGTGGTGCGTGTGCCAGAGCATCATCCGGCGGTAGCTGTCGCCGCGCTCGCCGTCGGGCATCCGCTGCGTGAACGTGTTCTCGTGCGCGTCGCAGCCGCCGGTGCCGGTCAGGCGCGCGCCCTCCGCGAGCAGCGTGTCCCACTTGGCGAGCGCGTTTCCGTTCTCGGAGAGGAACGAGAGGAGCGACAGGTCGGGCTCGAGGCCGTTCGCGGCGACCGTGAAGCGCAGGAGCAGAGGCGCGTAGTCGAACGGCTCGAGGCCGAGCTGATCGCGCCGGATGTCGGGGTCGACGTTCGCGTGCGTGTTGTAGATCTCGACGCCGTCGGGTCGCGTCGCGCGGAGCTGCTCGAGCGAGTGGCCCTCGGTGTGCGCGTAGAGCGCGAGCCCGCCGGCCGCGCGGAACACGTCGGCCGCCGCCGCGCCGTCGGCCTCGTAGATCGCGCCGAGCGCCTCGGGATCCGCGGGGTCGCCGGGATGGCGCAGGAGGCCGACCGCCATCAGCTCGTTCTCGCTGCCGACCGTGATCAGCACGCGATGGCCGTCCGGGCACGCGATGCGGCTGGCGATCACGTTGCCATCGCCGTCGCGCACCGCTTCGTCGCCGTCGCGCATCCAGAGCGCGGACTCGAGCGAGACCTCGTTCACGTGGGGCGCGTGGTCGGTGACCATCAGCGCGTCCATCCGCAGCGTGCACGCGGCGTCGCGGAAGTGATCGAGGCACTCGGTGTCGAGGAGCACGCCGTCGGCGAAGCCTTCGCCGTCGCACGCGTCGTGAGAGAGCGGCGAGTGCACGTGGACGATCGCGCGCGCGAGCGTGCGGCCGCGGCGCTCGCCCAGCGCGCCGAGGTCGGGCAGGCCGCGCGGCCACGGGGGAGGCGTCGGCCCGGCGTCGGCGACGATCGCGTCCATCCCGGCGTCTGCGACGGCAGAAGGCTCGGTGCAGCTGGCGAGCGCGAGCGCGGCCGCCACCGTCGTGTTCCGGATCGACCTTCCGAGGGCATGGCGTCGCACCGGGCGATTCTCGCATGATCGCTCTCGCGGCGGGACGAACGGGCGAGCGATCAGAGGCCGCGCGCGGCCGGCGGCTCGAGCGCGGGCAGCGCGCGGTCGATGCG
>JALYRN010000721.1 GCA_030855295.1 Myxococcota bacterium
GAGTCGCCCTGGGGCGCGGTGTCGCCGCTCGCGCCGGCGACGCCGCAGGTGTCGGGGTCGGGGCGCCGCTGGACGCGTCGATCGCGCACCGCGCGCCACGGACCGCCGCCGGTCTCGTTGTCGTCGTGGCCCCACTCGCCGGTCGCGTAGTGATCGCCGTCGCCGCCGATCGCGTACTGGAAGTAGCCGCGGCCGCGCGTGAGCGTGGGACGCCCGGAGACCATCTCGCGGCGCTCGGACCACTCGAAGCGCATCAGGTTGCCCTGGACGGTCCCCTGGATGCGGCCGTGCCGCTCGTCCTTCGTGTAGCAGCCGACGACCTGCGTCCCGGTCTGCACGAGGTGCATCTCGCCGTACTGCGGCGAGTGCCAGATCCCCGTGTACGTGCCGCTGTCCGGCATCGGACCGGCCGAGACGTTCGCGCCTCCGCCGCCGCAGCCGATCGCGAGCGCCGCGAGAGAGACCGTGAGACCGATCATCAGGGCGAGCCGAGCCATCATTCGTCCTCCGCGCCGGACGATAGACGACTTCGCGCGCGCCGCGCAATCGACCGCGCCGCTCGAAGGCTGTCCAGCCTTCGGCTCGCCCGCTCCGGGGCGAGCACTCCCGCTGACTCAATCGATGCGGGGCAGGCCGGTGGCGTAGAACAGGATCCGATCGGGGCCCTGCAGCAGCGACAGGAGCTCCGTCACCGCGGGCTCGAGCTGCGACGCGACCCCGAGCCTCGACGCGATCGCTCCCAGAGAGCCGGCCGCGCCGAACGCGGACGCCATCGCCAGCGGGATCGGAGGCGCGTCTCCGTCGCGCGGCCACATCACGCGAGGCTCGATCATCGTGCGGAGCGCAGCCGGCAGGAACGTGATGCGCGCCCGTACCTCGTCGATCGCGACGTCGAGACCGCCGAGCTTGTCGACGAGGCCGCGGCTCTGCGCGTCGCGCCCCGACCACACGCGACCGCGCGCGAGCGGCTCGACCTCTTCCTCGCTGCGGCCGCGGCCCTTGGCGACGATGCTCACGAAGGTCCGATAGAAGTTGTCGATCTCGCGCTCGAGGATCGCGTGCTCGTCGGCGTCCATCGGCCGCGGGTTCCCCATCAGGTCCGCGTGCGGCGCGCGCCGGATCACCTCGGTGTGCACGCCCATGCCCTCGAGCAGATCGCGCAGGACCAGCCGCGCCGACACCACGCCGATCGATCCGGTGATCGCGAGCGGCTGCGCGACGATCACGTGCGCCGGCGCGGCGACGTAGTAGCCGCCGCTCGCCGCGACCTCGCCGAAGCACGCCACGACGGGCTTCTTCTCGCGAAGGAGCTCGACCTCGCGATGGATCAGATCGCTCGCGAGCGCCGAGCCGCCGGGCGACTCGATGTGCAACACCACGCCCATCGCGCGCGGATCGCGACCGACCGCGCGGATCGCGGCGATCACCGCGTCCTGCGACGCCGGCGGTCCGCCGATCGCCGGGCCTCCCGCGCCCGACGTGATCGCGCCGTGGATCGGCACGATCGCGATGAAAGGACGCGGCCCGATCGGGCGGAAGAAGCGCGCGCGATGAAACTTGTAGTAGTGCGACGCGCGCACGACCTTCGGCTTCTTGCCGTCGCCCGCGAGCGCCTGCGGCAGGCCGTCCTCGTAGCAGAGCCCGTCGATCAGCCCGGCCTGCAGCGCGGCGCGAGCGGAGATGATCGCGTCGTCGAAGAGCGTGCGCACCTTGGCCTCGTCGAGGCCGGGGCGCGAAGCGAGCGCGGCGACCAGCGCTTCGTCGACGGTGTCGAGGAGCGCGCCGACCTGCTCGCGCTGCGCGTCGCTCATCGAGTCGGCGACCGCGGTCTCGGCCGCCGTCTTGAATTCGGCGCGACGATGCACCTCGACCTGCACGCCGAAGCGATCGAGCAGACCCTTGATGTAGTTGCTCGAGGCCGCGACGCCGAGCGGCGCGATGGTCGCGTGGGGCGACGTCAGGATGCGCTCCGCGGCGGAGGCGACGAAGAGCTCGCGGTTGCCGCCGCCCTCCGGCAGCCACGCGACCACGTGCTTGCCGGAGTCGCGCAGCTTCGTCATCAGCTGGCGCACCGCGTGGGCCGAGCCCCAGCCGGCGTGCAGCGACGGGATCTCCCAGATGACGCCCTCGACGTTGGCGTCGCCGAGGATCTTCGTCGTGAGCTCGCGGAGCCCGGTCAGCGACGTCGGGCGACGCGCCGCGAGCCCGGGCACGAAGCGAGCGAGGATGTGCAGCGGCCGGTCGACCTCGACCAGGCGGCTGCGGAGCTTCACGTGGACCCAACGCTCGCGCGGCATCGTCATCCTCCGCAGCAGCCACCAGAACGGAAGGAATGGTAGCCGCAGGAGATTGAGCGCTACGTCGATGATCAGGCGCCCCACGGCGCTCGTTATTGGGCCGCGGTGCCTCGCCCGCAAGCGGCGCGGCGGCGCCCGGCTGCGGCGCGAAGCTCTTTACGCTCGCGCGTGATCTCTGGTACCTAGGGTGGCGCCGCGCCCGGCCGAGGAGCTCTTCATGGCGAACCCGCAGATGGTCATGTACGAGGAGGAGTTCAACCAGATCCAGGTGATCGTCAATCGCCTGGTGAAGGAAGCCAACGCCCGCGTCGTGTTCATCATCGACAAGAACGGGCAGCTGATCGCCGCGGCCGGCGACACCGAGCAGCTCGACACGACCTCGCTCGCGTCGCTGACAGCCGGCAACATCGCGGCGACGGGCGGGATGGCGAAGCTCCTCCGTGAGAACGAGTTCACGACTCAGTTCCACGAGGGCGAGAAGCAGAACATCCACATCCAGCTGGTCGGCAACCGGGTCATCCTCGTCGTCATCTTCGACAACAAGACGAGCCTCGGGCTGGTGCGGCTCCGCGTGAAGAAGTCGAGCGAGGAGCTCAACCAGATCTTCGAAGCGCTGCTGCGGAAGGTCCAGGATCCCGCGCGTGAGACTCCGTTCGCGGAGATCACGGACGACGACATCGACAATCTCTTCAACGACTGATCGCGGGAGGAAGAGACCCCATGTCGTTCATCAACTACCTGTCTCGCGAGATCAACTGCAAGATCGTCTACTACGGCCCCGGCCTCTGCGGGAAGACGACGAACCTGCAGTACATCTACAACAAGACGAATCCCGAGGCGAAGGGCAAGATGATCAGCCTCGCCACGGAGACCGAGCGAACGCTCTTCTTCGATTTCCTGCCGCTCGCGCTCGGTGAGATCCGCGGGTTCAAGACGCGCTTCCACCTCTACACGGTGCCGGGTCAGGTCTTCTACGACGCGAGCCGCAAGCTGATCCTCAAGGGCGTCGACGGAGTGGTGTTCGTCGCCGACTCGCAGATCGCGCGGACCGAGGCGAACCTCGAGTCGATGGAGAACCTCCGGACGAACCTCGCGGAGCAGGGCTACTCGCTCGACAAGCTCCCGTACGTCGTCCAGTACAACAAGCGCGACATGCCGAGCGTGGCGCCGGTCGAAGAGCTCAAGACGCTCCTCAACCCCGGCAACGTGCCCGACTACGAGGCGGTCGCGAGCACCGGCATCGGCGTCTTCGAGACGTTGAAGTCGGTCGCGAAGCTGGTGCTCACCGAGCTCAAGCGCTCCGGCGGGTGACACGGCTCTGCGAGCGGGCTCCAGGCGCTCGCTTCGCGAGCGCGTCGCCCGCGCGGTGTCAGGTACTACGGCCCAGGACGGCTTCGAGCTCGTCCATGAGGTCGGGGTGCGTCTCTCGGGCGGCGGAGAGCGCGTCTACGGTCGCGCGGGCTTTCTTGCGATCGCCGCTACGCGCGGCGGCGAGGGCGCGTAGGAGCGCGAGCTCGGTGCGATCGGAGGCGGCGTCGGGGACGGCGTCGAGCACCTCGAGGGCGTCGGCGACGTCGCCCTTCTTGTCGCGCCGCAGGAGCGCGTGGGCGAGGCGCAGCCGCACGCGCGGAAGCGACGCGTCGACGCCGAGCACGCGCCGGTAGGCGGCGATCGCCTCGCCGTGCTCGCCGGCGGCATAGGCGGAGTGCGCGAGGCCGACCATCATGGAGAGCGTGGGCTTGCCGCCCGCCGCCGTCAGCGCGCGCTGGTACTCGCGCCGCGCGCCGGCCGCATCGCCGGTCTCGCGCAGCAC
>JALYRN010000091.1 GCA_030855295.1 Myxococcota bacterium
CGACACGCGCGGTCTCGCGCAGCGCGCGCTCCGGGCCGGGAGCGCTTCGCTCGCCGCCCTCGCAAAGGACCTCGCGCTGCCGCGCCCGACGCATCGGGCAGAGCCGGACGTGATCGCGACCCGCGCTCTCTTCGACCGCCTGCGCGCGATCCTGCGACCGACGACCGCACGTCATCTGCTGCTCGCGCAGGACGTCGGCGGCCGCGCCTCGCTGCGCGACGACGTCGAGGTCGTGCTGCGGGAGGCGCTCGAGAGCGAGCGCGCGGTGCGCGTCTGCTATCGGGTGCCGGGACGCAGCCCGATCGTCGACGAGCTCGACGTCTGGGCCCTCGAGCCGCCGCGCGTCGAGGGCTGGTTGCACCGCAAGTCGGTCCGGCGCGCGCTCCGCGGCGATCGCCTGCTCTGGGTCGAGGCCACCGACCTTCCGTGCGCGCGTCGCGCGCCCGCCGACTTCGAGCCCGTCATCCCGCGCGCGAGCGACGGGCTCTGAGCCCTTCGAAGCCTGTCGTCCATCGGCTCGCCGGCTCAGGGAGCGAGCCGCGTGATCGCCCAGGTGCCGTCGGGCTGCCGCTCGTAGAGGTGCCGATCGTGCAGGCGGAACTCGCCCTCGACCCACTGCTCGATGCGCTGCGGGATCACCCGGTAGCCGCCCCAGTGCGGCGGGCGCGGGATCGGCGCGCCCTCGTACTTCGCCTCGAGCTCTCGCACGCGCACGATCAGCGCCTCGCGCGATGCGAGAGGACGGCTCTGCTCGCTCGCCCACGCGCCGATCTGCGAGATGCGCGGCCGGAGCGCGAAGTACTCGTCGCTGCGCGCCGCGGGCGCGCGCTCCACGGGGCCCTCGACGCGGAACTGCACGTGCTGCGTCGGCCAGTGCCAGCAGAGCGAGGCCCACGGGTTCTCGGCGAGCTGCCGCCCCTTGTCGCTCTCTTCGTTCGTGTAGAACCAGAAGCCGGCCTCGTCGACCTCCTTCACCAGGACGAAGCGCGCCGACGGACGACCGCGGGCGTCGGCGGTCGCCAGCACGCACGCGGCGGCGTCCCACGGCTCGTGCTGCTCGGCGCGCAGGCGGGTCTCGAGGAAGAGCGCGATCGGATCGGTGGTAAGCGAGCTCATCATTCGGTCCTCGAGATCCCTACTCCGCATCGTCGACGGCGCCCAGGGGCCACGCGGGGCGCGGAGGATGGGCCGAAAACACGGTGCACGATCGCCGCGGACCGTGTGTTAGCCTGCCATTCCTTCCCCGGCCCGCGCCGGAAGAGCCGCAATAGCAAGAGAGATGGACGCGACGGCCGACGAGCTCATCGCACGCCTGCGCCGCAACCCGGACGACGCGTCGGCCTACGCGGCCCTTCGCGCGCACTACCAGCGGACCGGCGACTATCCGTCGCTCGCGAACCTTCTGGAAGGCTGGGCGGGACGGACGGCGGATCCCGGCGCCGCCGCGCAGGCGTTCTTCGAGGCGGGCGAGATCGTGTGGGGCGCCCTCGGCGATCGCGCGCGAAGCCTTCGCTCGTACGAGCGCGCGCTCGAGCGCAACCCTTCGCACGGCGATGCCGGCCTCCGCCTGCAGGCGATCTACGAGGAGTCCGGCGATCAGCGGCGGCTCGCCGAGCTGATCGAGCGACGCGCCGAGGCGCTCGCCCAGGCGGGCGCGGAGCCGCGCGACATCGCGGCGCTCCAGCATCGCCTCGGGGAGATCTGGGAGCACGGCTTCAAGCGCGCCGACAAGGCGATCTTCCACTACCGCAAGGCGTTCGAGCTCGACCCGACGCTCGTTCCCGCGATCTACGCGGCGCGCGAGATCTACCGCCAGGCGGGCAACGTGAAGGCGGCGGCGACCCTCTGCGATCTCGAGGCGAAGGCCGAGCCCGATCCCGAGCGCAAGGTCGCGCTGCTCCGCGAGCTCGCGCACATGCGCGCGCACGAGCTCTCCGACCTCGAGGCCGCGGTCGTCGCGCTCAAGCGCGCGCTGGGCATGGCGCCCGGGGATCTCGAGGTGATGATCGATCTCGCGCGCATCTACCTGGCGCGCGCCGACTCGAACGGCGATCCGATGGTCGCCGACGCCGATCGGCGGCGCGCCGCCGACGTCCTCTATCAGATCGCGCAGAAGCTCCCGCCCGCCGACGCGGTGCCGCACCTCGAGACCGCGCTCGACGGCGCGCCCGATCACGACGGAGCGCTCGTGCTCCTCGAGCGCATCGCCGAGCGCGTCGGGCACTTCGATCTGCTGCCGCGCCGGTGGGTCGCGTTCCTCGCGCGCGCGCCCGACGCGCCGGGCGCGGGCGAGCGCCGGAAGCGCCTGGCGAAGGCGTACCTCGACGCCGGTCAGCTCGAGTACGCGACGACGTGTCTCGAGTGGCTCCTCGAGGAGGGCGACGCCGAGGCCGCGTCGCAGCTGGTCGAGCTCTACCGTCGCGCCGGCCGCGACGAGGACGCGCTGCGCGCGCTCGCGGTCGCGTCACAGGGGCTGCCGCTCACCGAGCGCATCCCGCGCCTGCGCGAGATGGTCGAGGCGCTGCGCGCGCGCGGCGATCTCGACGGCGCCGTCGCGTCGGCGCGGCAGATCCTCGATCTCGATGCGTCGGACGCCGAGGCGCTCGCGCTGGTCGAGGAGCACCTCCGCAAGAAGAACGAGTGGCTCCCGCTGCGCGAGCTCTTGCTCTCGGCGGCGCGCGTGCCCGGGCTCTCGATCGAGTCGCGCAAGCAGCGCCTGCGCGAGGTCGCGACGCTCAGCGAGAAGCGCCTGGCCGATCTCGACGGCGCGATCGGCGCGTGGAAGGGCGTCGCCGCCCTCGATCCTGCCGACCGCGAGGGCCGCGCCGCGCTGATGCGCCTGCTCGAGACGACGGAGCGCTGGGACGATCTCGTGCAGGTGCTCGAGCGCGAGGCGCTGTCGATCCTCGATCCGCAGCAGAAGGCCGAGGTCTACCGGCGCCTCGCGGAGATCCATCGCGATCGCCGCGAGGATCTCGAGGAAGCGATCGCCGCCCTGCGCAACCTGCGGGATCTCGTGCCGAGCGATGTCGCCGGGCGGGACGCGCTGTGCGACGCGCTGCTCGCGGCGAGCGCCTTCGCCGAGGCGATCCCGATGCTGCGCCAGCGCATCGAGGAGGCGGACGGAAAGCGACGCGCCGAGCTCTCGCGCGCGCTCGCGCGGGTGCTCGAGGAGCGCATCGCGGACGAAGAGGGCGCGTTCACCGCCTGGGCGCGCGTGCTCGAGGACGAGCCCGGCGATCGCGAGGCGCTCGAGCGCATGGAGGCGATCGACGAGCGCGACGGCAATTGCGATCGCCTGCTGACGACGCTCTCGTACCGCGCCGAGGTCGAGCTCGGCGCGGATCGCGCCGCGACCTACGCGCGCATGGGCCTGATCGCCGACGACAAGCTGCGCGATCTCGCGCAGGCCGCGGAGTTCTACGCGCGCGCACACGAGCTCTCGCCGCGCGACGAAGCGATCCTCGATGCGCTCTGCGGCGTCTACGATCGAAGCGAGCGCTATCGCGATCTCGTCGTGCTGCTGCGCGAGCGCGCGCGCCTGGAAGAGGATCGCGGCGCGCGCGCCGAGCTGTATCGCCGCATCGCGCGCACGCTCTACGAGCGCGTCGGGAACGACGATGCGGCGGCCGAGGCGTTCCGCGAGGTGCTCGACGCCGGCGAGGATCGCGAGGCGCTGATCTTCCTGCGCGACCGCGCACGGACGCGCGACGACGCGACGGGGCTCGACGAGACGCTCGAGCGGCTGGCCAACCTCAGCGAGGATCCGAACGAGAAGCGCGATCTCCTGACCGAGCGCGCGCAGATCGTCGCCGAGCGCCTCGATCGACCCCGCGACGCGATCGAGATCCTCCGCGTCGTGGTGGAGCAGGTCGACGCGACCCACCTGCCCGCGCTGGAGTCGCTCGCCGCGCTCTACCAGCGCATCGAGGACCGCGCCGGGCTGGCGGACGCGCTGGAGCGCACGCTCGCGGTGCTCGATGATCCGGGGCTTCGCGTGCCGGTCGCGTCGCAGCTCGCGGATCTGTACGAGCAGGAGCTGCTCGATCCGGTGCGCGCGACGGCCGCGCTCTACGCGTGGGCCGATGCCGACCTGACGGATTCCGCGCCGGTGCGCCGGCTCGTCGTGCTGCTCGAGCCTGCGGAGCGCTGGAAGGATCTCGTCATCGCGCTCGACACGCTCGCCGACCTCGGCGAGGACCCCGGCGAGGTGAGCGCGCTGACGCGGCGCAGCGCCGAGCTCGCGTTCCGCCGGCTCGGCGACGTCGACGGCGCGTGGGAGCGGCTCGCCCCGCGAGTCTCCGAGGGCGACGACGAGGCGGAGCTGCAGCTGCGCGAGCTCGCGCGCGCCGCGGGGCTCGGAGCGCGCCTCGCCGCGCTCTACGTCTCGCTGGCGGAGCAGGCGGGAGACGACTCCGCGACCAAGAAGCAGCGATGGATCGACGCGGCGAAGGTGCACGAGGAGTTCCTCGGCGACGCCGGCGCTTCGCTCGAGGCGATCCTCAAGGCGTTCGCGATCGATCTCGACGATCGCGCGGTGCTCGGCGAGGTGGATCGGCTCGCGGCGGCGTCGGAGGCGTGGCCGCGGCTCGGGCAGGTCTACGAGACGCTGATCCGACGCACCGAGGACAAGGCCCAGAAGGTCGAGCTCCTCCTGCGGCACGGGAGCCTGCTCGACCGCGACGCGGAGGATGCGTCCGCGGCCCTCGATCGCGTGCTGCGTGCGTGCTCGATGGCGCCGAGCGACGACGAGGTGCTCGCGGTCGCCGAGGATCTCGCGCCCCGCGCGGGTCGATCCGACGAGCTGCTGGTCGTCTACGATCGGCGCCGCGGGAGCGCGAGCGACGATGCGGGGCGCGTCGAGGCGCTCTTGCGCGCGGTGCGGCTCTGCGAGGACGGGCTCCAGGCTCGCGACCAGGCGCTGTCGTACGTGGCGCAAGCGGTGGCGCTGTCGGTGCGCACGCGCGAGCTCGCACCGGTGATCGAGGACGCGGCGCGCGAGCTCGATCGCGATCTCGGCAAGCACGGCGAGGGCTCGCTGCTCCGTGGGCTGGTCGACGTCTACGCGGCGCTCGCGGAGGACATGGAGGCCGACCCGAAGGGCGGCGCCGCGCTCTTGCTGCGCGCGTCGGCGCTCCTCGAGAAGGAGCTCGGCGAGGACGACGGCGCGTGGGGCGCGCTGCTGCGTGCGACGTCGTTCGCTCCGTCCGACGACGCGGCGCTCGATGCGCTCGAGAGCCTGGGGATCCGGAGCGGACGGCTCTCGTCGCTCGATCAGCACCTGGCCAAGCTGATCGACGACGCGTTCGACTCCGTCACGGCCGCGAAGCTGCTGCGGAGGCGAGGCGCGGTGCTCGAGCGCCTCGGGCGACACGGCGACGCCGCCGACGTGTACGCGCACCTGAAGAACGTCGCGCCGAACGATCTCGACGCCCGCGCGGCCCTGCGCGCTGCGCTGAGGCGCGCCGAGCGGCACCAGGATCTGCTCCTGGCGCTCGACAACGACCTCGCGAAGGTGCGTGGGAACCGAGAGCTCGAGATCGCTCTCCGCAAGGAGAGCGCGATCACGTGGGAGCGTGGGCTCCAGAACAAGTGGGAAGCGATCGAGGCCTGGCAGAAGGTCCAGAAGCTCGCGCCCGACGATCGCGACGCGAGCGACGGGATCGCGCGGCTCGAGGGGAAGCGCAGCGCGAGCGGGATCGAAGCGGACTCGGTCGAGATGGCGCTGGCCGAGACGGAGACGCGCAGCCTCGACTCGTCGGCCGAGCTCACTGATCCGGGGCTCGATCTTCCCGCGGAGCCGGGCCTCGATCCCGACGAGCCGGACGACATCCCCGAGCCTTCGCCGTCGGTGCTCGTGCCCGCCGAGGCGTTCGACGCGCTCGCGCCGGTCGAGCTTCGTTCGATCGAGCCGGCGTCCGAGCTCGAGCCGGCGCCGGTAGCGGACGGCGATGCGCCTGATCCCGAAGGTGTGCAGGAGCCCGTCGACGATGCAGCCGCGCTGCTGCACGCCGACGGCGCGAGCGCCGACGCGGTGATGGAGAGCGAGCGCGACGCCGAGCTCGCGCCTCAGCCCGTCGAGGCCATCGCGCGCGACGAGCAGGACGAGATCGAGGAAGCGCACGACGAGATCGCGGACGAGCCGGCTTCGCTCGATGCCGTGTCGCTCGATGCCGCCTCGGTCGATGCCGCCTCGGTCGATGACGCCTCGGTCGAATCGGTGTCGCTCGATGCCGTGTCGCTCGAGTCTGCCGAGACCGCGGCCGACGACGAGGCCCATGCGCCCGACGACGAGGACGGCTTCGAGGAGGTCGCGGCGGACGCGGTCGAATCGGTCGAGGAGTCGCTCGATCCGATCGACGACGCGGCGCCGCTCGTGAGCGAGCTCCATGCCCTGCCCCACAGCGAGCTGGCCGAGAGCGACGAGCTCCACGACGACGACGAGCTCGACGAGCTCGAAGAGATCGAAGAGATCGACGATGTGCCGCCGCTGGAGGCCGCGAGCCCGAGCGCAGCGCCTCCGCCTCCGCCGCCTCGGAGGCCGAGCGGGCCCCCGGTGCCCGGCCGGAGCGTTCCGCCGCCGCCGCCGGGCCCGAAGAACTCCGTTCCTCCGCCTCCGCCGCGCCGGAGCTGACGCACGCACCGCGCTTTACTCATCCGCTTCGACGATCAACGCTGACTCCATTCCCACCTTCGCTCGTTCGCGCCCCGAAGGCGCGAGCTGTCGAGATGTCCCGATGAGCTCCGAGCAAGCCCCCTCCACGCCCCGCGCGAGCGCAGCCAGCGCCAGCGCATCCGGTGCGAGCGCCTCCGATACCCCGGCCGCTCGAACGCCCTCGGCGCATCCGCCCTCGGCGCATCCGCCCTCGGCGCATCCGCCCTCGGCGCATCCGCCCTCGGCGCATCCGCCCTCGGCGCATCCGCCCTCGGCGCATCCGCCCTCGGCGCACCCGCCCTCGACGCATCCGCGAGCGGCGCGCCTCTCGCAGCTTCCACCGGCCGAGGGTGCGCACCGGCTCGCCTCACGGCTCCTCGATCCGGCGGACCTCGTGTTCCTCGACGTGCTCCGCGCGGCGGGGCTCGCGAAGGACCTCGCGGGCGACGAGCTCCTGCGCGTCGCCACTGCGATCGCCGACGCCGACGGCCTGGAGCGACGAATCGATCTCCTCGAGTCGTACTACGGAGCTGCGGGCGACCAAGGCATCGGCGAGGCGAGGCGGACCGGTGATCGATTCTTCCTGCAGCACGCGAGCGACCCCGTCACCGCCGCCGGGCTGGTCACGCGCCTCGGCGAGATCACGCCCGAGCTCGGCGCGATCGCGCTCGAGCGCATCGGCGCGGGAGACGACGGTCCGCTGGTGCTCCGCGCCGGCGAGCACTTCTGCGCGCTGCTCGACGAGCACGAGGAGACGCTCGACACCGACGAGATCGATCTGCGCGACCTCGAGGAGCGGCGCCGCGCGGGCGGCGTGACGATGGTGACCGTGCGCGGCCTCGTGCGCGCGGTGAACGTGCTGCTCGATCGCCATGGTGTGCGCGAGCGGCTGGTCGCGCTACGGAGCGACGCTCAGCGCGAGGTCTATCTCGCCACGTCGGTGACCGACGCCATCCAGCTCGCACGCGGCGGATGGCTCGAAGACGACGACGTCGAAGAAGTGATGGAGCTCGGCGGCTGGTAGCGCCGGCAGGAGTGCTCGCCCCGGCGCCCCGGAGGTCCCGCACGGGAGCGCGCGCCGCAACCTGCGGGAGTGCTCGCCCCGGAGGGCGCGTACGGGAGCGCGCGCCGCGCGCGCGGACGGGAGCGACCGGAGCGGGCGAGCCGATCAAGCGTGCGCGCGGACGGAAGGGACCGGAGCGGGCGAGCCGATGTGTAGACAGGCTTCGACTCACTCGAGGAACCGAACGTTCGCGTCGAGCGGATCGCGGGTGGTGCGGCACGCGTTCGCGGGCGCCGACGCGTCCTCGTAGCCGATCGCGATCCCGAAGAGGACCGCGACGTCGTCGGGCACGCCGAGCACCTCGCGCGCGATGTCGGGATAGACCGCGAGCGACGCCTGCGCGCAGGTCGCGAGCCCCTCGGCCTCGGCGAGCAGGAGCACGCTCTGGAGCCAGCACCCGACGTCGAGCGCCGCGTAGAGCCCGAAGCGGCGGTCGATCGCGACGATCGCGACGTGCGGCGCGTCGAAGGCGACGAAGTTCCGCATCCACGCGCCGTGTCGACCCTCGCGGTCATCCCGCGCGACGCCCATCGCGTCGTAGAGCGCCTTGCCGCAGGCACGGCGATGGGCGCCGTAGGGCTCGGGGTACTCGGCGGGGAACGGCACGTCGGGCGCCGGCATGCGGGTCTGCGCCGACTCGACCGTGCGCGCGATGAAGCGCGCGCGCGCGTCCCCCGACGCGAGCCACACGCGCCACGGCTGGATGTTGCACCACGAGGGTGCCTGCTGCGCGCGCTCGAAGATGCGGGAGAGCGTCTCGCGCGGAACCTCGCGCGGCAGGAACGCGCGCACGCTGCGGCGCGCCGACAGAGCGGTCTCGAGATCCATCGCGGGGCAGCCTACAGCGGCCGCGCGCGATCGTCGCGCGGTCGCCTCGCACGGCCGTGATCGGCGCTTGCCTCGGGTCTCTCTTCCGCGGATGGTACGGGCCCCGGCGCGAGCGCCGGACGCGTGGATTCTTCGAGGAGGACGACAGATGGCGAAGGCGATCCGGCGGGTTGCGGTGCTCGGCTCCGGCGTGATGGGAAGCGGCATCGCGGCGCACATGGCGAACGCGGGGCTCGAGGTGCTGCTGCTCGACATCGTTCCCAAAGACGTGCCCGAGAGCGCGCCGAAGGCGAAGCGCGATGCGATCGCGGCGGGAGCGCTCGCGGCGACGATGAAGTCGCGGCCGGCGGCGTTCTTCCATCCGTCGAACGCGAAGCTCGTCTCGGTCGGCAACCTCAGCGACGACCTCGAGAAGGCCGGCGCGTGCGACCTGATCGTCGAGGCGATCATCGAGCGGCTCGACATCAAGCGCTCGCTCTTCGAGCGCCTCGAGAAGGTCGTGCAGCCGCACACGATCGTCGCCTCGAACACCTCGGGGCTGCGGATCCACGACATGGTCGAGGGGCGCTCCGAGCAGTTCAAGAAGAACTTCCTCGTGATGCACTTCTTCAACCCGGTCCGCTACATGAAGCTCCTCGAGCTCGTGACCGGACCGGAGACCGATCGCGGCGCGCTCGAGCGCATCGCGCAGTTCGGTCGCGACGCGCTCGGCAAGGGCATCGTCGTCGGCAAGGACACGCCGAACTTCGTGGGCAACCGCATCGGCACCCACAGCATGATGACGGCGATCCATCTCATGCTCGAGATGGGCCTCTCGCCGGAGGACGTCGACAACATCACGGGCATCCCGATGGGGCACCCGAAGAGCGCGTCGTTCCGCACCGCGGATCTCGTCGGCCTCGACACGTTCGTGCACGTCGCCGACAACTGCCAGAAGGCGCTCGAGGGCGACGAAGAGCGCTCCGTCTTCGAGGTCCCCTCGTTCATCCGCCAGATGGTCGAGAAGAAGCTCCTCGGCAACAAGACCAAGGGCGGCTTCTACAAGAAGACCGGCAAGAGCAGGGACGACATCCAGACGATCGATCCGGCGACCGTCGAGTATCGACCGAAGGGCGGCTCGGAAGAGATCGCGAAGGCGACCAAGAAGCTCTCGAAGATGGAGGACACGAAGGCGCGCGTGCGCGCCCTCGTGGCCGAGCCCGGCAAGACCGGCGAGTTCGCGTGGAAGGTGCTCTCGCGCTCGCTCGCGTACTCGGCGCGCCGCATCGGTGAGATCGCCGACGACGTCGCCGCGATCGATGACGCGATGAAGTGGGGATACAACTGGGAGCTCGGCCCGTTCGAGACGTGGGACGCGCTCGGCTTCGCCGAGACCACGGAGCGCATGCAGAAGGACGGCGTCGCGCTGCCGAAGTCGGTCCTCGACATGACGGCGAAGGGCGCGACCGGCTTCTATCGTGAGGACGGCGCGGTGTGGGATCTCGCGAAGGGCGCGTACGCGCCGCGCGCGAAGGATCCGCGCGAGGTGTCGCTGCCGCAGGTGCGGCGCGGCAAGAAGCCGGTGCTCGAGAACGCGGGCGCGGAGGCGTGGGATCTCGGCGACGGCGTGCTCGGCGTCACCTTCAAGACGAAGGCGAACAGCATCGATCCCGACGTGATCTCGATGCTGCACGAGGCGACCGCGAAGGCGGAGGAAGACTTCCGCGCGATGCTGCTCGTCAACGAGGGCGAGCACTTCTGCGTCGGCGCGAACCTCTTCGGCGTCGTGATGGCGGCCGGGCAGCAGCAGTGGGATCAGCTGCGGCAGATGGTGAAGGGCTACCAGGACGCGACGCAGCGCATGAAGTACGCGCGCGTCCCGGTGGTCGCGGCGCCGTACGGGATGACGCTCGGCGGCGGGCTCGAGCTCTGCTTCGGCTGTGACGCGGTGCAGGCCTCGGCGGAGACGTACTCGGGCCTGGTCGAGGTCGGCGTGGGCCTCATCCCTGGCGGCGCGGGCACGATGAACATGCTGTGGCGCGCGATGGAGGGCGTCGTGCAGGGCGCGAGCGTCGACACGTACGCGATCGTCACCCAGGTGTTCAAGAACATCGCGCTCGCGAGCGTGGCGACCAGCGCGGTCGAGGCGCAGCACTACGGCTACTTCCGCAAGACCGACGGCGTGTCGTTCGATCGCGCGCGACAGCTGCACGAGGCGAAGGCGCGCGCGGTCGGGCTCGCGGGCGCCGGCTATCACCCGCCGACGCCGCGCAGCTACGTGCTGCCGGGCGAGAGCGGCATCGCGACGCTCGGCATGATGGTCGACACGCTGGTGGCGGGCGGGCACGCGAGCGAGCACGACGCGAAGATCGCGCGCAAGCTGGCCGAGGTGCTCTGCGGCGGACGCAGCGGGCATACGCACGAGGTCACGGAGCAGGAAGTGCTCGACCTCGAGCGCGAGGCGTTCATCAGCCTGTGCGGCGAGCCGAAGTCGCAGGAGCGCATGCAGTTCATGCTGATGAACAACAAGCCGCTCCGGAACTGAGTCGACAGGAGGGGTCTTGGAGACCCCTCCCCCCGACCGGCGAAGCCGGATCGGGGCCCCCCACCCTGAACGCTGCGCGTGGGGCCCCAGCCCCACTTGCCCTCGGACATGAGGTGCGTGCGCCCTTCGACGGGAGGTGCGTGCGCCCTCGTGCGTCAGCGGTCGCGGAGACCGACGCCTTCGTGCGGTGAGCCGGGGGCGAGGCGGACGTCGTCGACCGGGACGCCAAGCGCGCGCCACGCCGTCGGATGATCGGGCGGCACCTCGCGCGTCGAGGTGCGCAGGCACTCGTAGACGACGTCCTCGTGCACGACGTAGTCGCCGGGCTCGTAGGTGACGGGGGGCGGCGGGCTGGCGGCGCGGCGGGCGGTATCCGTCCACATCTCGATGCGCACGTCCTCGACCGCCTCGGGGATCGGCATGAAGTCGCGGAACCGCAGGCGGCCGACGGTGCCCGCGACGACCGAGCTCTCGACCGTCAGGTTCGCCATCGCGCGCTCCGCGAAGCGCGACACCGGCGCGGTCGCGGTGTCCCACGTGCTGTCCGAGAAGACGATCGGCGTGCCGGTGTTCGGCGTCGAGAAGATCCAGTCCGACGCGCGCGCCCCCGAGTCGATCTCGTGGCGCATCGGGACGAGCGAGCGGAACGCGAGGCGCGCGAGCTCGAAGCGCGTGACCTCGTCGCTGGCCGCGTGCAGCCAGATGAAGCCGCCGCGCGTGCTCGACAGATAGAGGTCGTGGAAGCTCGCGGTGTCGCCGGCGCGGTGCACGTCGCCGTCGCGCGGCTGGTCGAACAAGATCAGCGTGCTGCTCGCGGCGCCGATCACGACGTTGTGGTGGAACGAGAACGGCGCCTCGCGCACCCCGAGCTGCACGCCGTTGTCCTGGTAGGCCTGGAACGAGTCGCGCCAGTCGATCGCGCAGAGCGCGAAGACGTTGTGGGCGATCTCGCTGTCGCGACCGAGCTGACCGAACTGCGCGCACTCGGTGCCGGCGCGGAGCACGCGGTTGTCGTGGAAGTCGAAGTCGTCGAGGCGGTGCTGCGGCGTGGAGCTGGTGTTGCCGACGTAGACGCCCTCGCTGATCGTGTCGTGGATGTAGAGGTCGTGCACGCGCACGCCCTCCATGCGCGCGTCGGGCTGATTGTCGGTCTTGATCATCAGCCCGGCGAAGCCGGCGCGCTCGATCTCGAGGTGCTCGAGCTCGAAGCGCGTTGCGTAGTTGGTCCCGTATCCGGGCTCGCTCGACGACGGAGAGCGCACCGAGAGCACGTTGCTCCCCTCGTAGTAGTCGGTGCCGAGCTGGAAGCCGTACGCGCCGCGCGCGCTCTCGTACGCGCACTCGGCGTGTCCGCGGAACGCGGGATCTCCGGTCTGGGAGACGGGATCGTAGCGGCCGGTGAGCACCCAGCTCGAGCCGCCGACCAGGCTCATCGCGTAGCGCGTGCCGGTGACGCGCACCTGACCGCCGCGGTTCGTGATCACGAGGGGGCGATCGGCGCTGCGCTGCGGGAGGTTCCCGAGCACGATCGAGGTGTACTCGCCGGCCGGCACGTAGAGGCGATCGAGCGTCGACCAGTCGACGTCGCTCCACGTCGACTGCACGTCGCGCACGTAGAGCGAGCCGTCGCGGATCGCGGTGCGCGGGATCTCGAACACGAGCTCGGGCGCGCCGAAGCGACCGTTGGTCGTCGGCCGGCAGCCGGTCGTTCCGTCCGAGCCGGCGTCTGCGGCGATGTCGGCATCGCTCGTGACGCCGCCGTCGCGCGCGTCATCGGTCGACGCGTCGTCGGTGCTGTCGAGGGCACCGTCGCCGAGCGGCGCGCGCGCATCGGCGCCGGGTGATCGGCCGGCGTCACCGTCCATCGCGAGCGTTCCCGCGCATCCGGCGAGCGAGAGCGCGAGCAGGAGCGAGCTTCGGCGAAGTGTGGTGCGCATGACGAGAGGCCCTCGGCCCGCGCTCTGCGCAAGGGTCGTGCCCGAGCGCCATCGGCGCGCGCGTTCCCGGCCCGATGCGCGTGACGTCGCGCGATCTCGAGCCGGGTGTCGCCTCCCGGTCCACAGCCCGGTGGAGAGCGTCGCTCGTCGGGCGACAGGACGAGGTTGCTGCGCGGCGTGGCGACGCATACCGTCGCGAGCGATCGATGCTCCAGCGCGCTGCCCGCTCATCGCCCCGGAGCGATTCCGAGACGGCCCGGCTCGCGCGGGGGCTCGCGCTCGCGCTCGTGATCGCGCTCCTGCTGACGTCGTGCGAGACGCGAGAGCCGGCGGCCGACTCGGGCGCGCTCGACGCGAGCACCGACGCCGGCGGGCTGCCGCACGACGCGGGCG
>JALYRN010000092.1 GCA_030855295.1 Myxococcota bacterium
CTCATGCACTGAACACGATAGCAGGGCGGCGCCCCGCGCGGGCGCTCCTGCTGACGATCGGCTCGCCCACTCCGGGACCTTCCGTCCGCACGCGAAGCGCGCGCTTCCGTCCGGTCCCTCCGGGGCGAGCACTCCTGCTGACTCAGCCCTTCAGCATCGTCGCGAGCCCGCCGGACTCGGCGAGCTTCGTCAGTTCGTCGGCGCCTCCGACCAGCATGCCCTTGACGAACACCATCGGGAACGTCGGCCAGCCGCTCCACTTCTTCAGCGCGGTGCGGCGGCGCCACTGGCTGAAGTAGCTGCCGTACTCGAGGTATTGGTGCGCGATTCCCTTGCCCTTCAGCACGGAGCGCGCGCGCCCGACGTTCGGGTTCTGCGCCATGCCGACCACGACGACGTCGTGCGTCGCGATGGCGGCCTTCACCTCGTCGACGATGTCGCGATGGTGGCTCGCGACCGTCTCGCGGATGGATGGGTGGATCTTCGACTCGTCGAGCACTTCGCGCGGCATGCGTTCACCTCACTGGTCGTGTCGCCGGTGTGCTTGTCAGCGGGCATCGCGGTTGGCAAGGTCGGCTCCCATGCGTTCGCACTTCTTCGTACTCGGTCTGCTCTCGGTGCTCACGTTCGTGCTCTCGTCCTGCGGCGGCTCGACGACGCCGGCGCCGCAGAGCGCGGCCGACCGCTCGGCGCAGGACCAGGCCGACGAGCTCCTCGCGTTCTACGATCCGGTCTACGTCGCGCTCTACGCGGAGAGCGCGCGCGCCGCGTGGCTCGCGGCGACCGACGTCAGCGACGAGCACACCGGGATGCGCACCGGCGCGGACACCGCGTTCGCGGCCTTCGCCGGCAACTCCGAGGTGATCCGCCGCGCGCGCGCGCTGCTCGAGCGCGAGTCGGAGCTCGATGCGCTCACCGTTCGTCAGCTCCGGCAGATGCTCTACCTCGCCGCGTCGGCGCCGCAGACGAACCCCGAGCTCGCGCGCGCTCGCGTCGCGGCCGAGGCGCAGCAGAGCGCCCGGCTCGACGGCTTCCAGTTCTGCCTGCAGCGCGAGGGCGACACCTGCGCGACGCCGGTGACGACCAACGACATCGATCGCGTGCTGCAGACCTCGACCGATCCCGCCGAGCGCCTGCGCGCGTGGCGCGCCAGCAAAGAGGTCGGCAGCGTGCTGCGCGACGGGCTGATCGAGCTGCGCGGGCTGCGCAACGGCGTCGCGCGCGAGATGGGCTACGACGACTTCTTCGCGTTCCAGGTCGACAGCTACGGCCTGTCGACCGAGGAGATGATGGCGATGCTCGATCGCCTCGTCGCCGAGACGCGCCCGCTCTACGAGCAGCTCCAGTGCTGGGCGCGCTACGAGCTCGCCGAGCGCTATGGCGTCAGCGAGGTGCCGCGCCTCATCCCTGCGCACTGGCTCGGCAATCGGTGGGGCCAGGCCTGGCCGGGGCTCGTCGAGGGCGTCGACATGGATGCGCTGGTCGCCGATCGCGAGCCCCAGTGGATCCTCCAGCAGGCCGAGCGCTTCTACGTGTCGATGGGCTTTCCGAGCCTGCCGCCGAGCTTCTGGGAGGACAGCGATCTCTATCCGGTGCCGGAGGGCGAGGAGCGCCGCAAGAACGCACACGCGAGCGCGTGGCACGTGGACCTCCGAGAGGACGTGCGCTCGCTGATGAGCGTCGAGCCCAACTGGCAGTGGTTCACGACCACGCACCACGAGCTCGGCCACATCTACTACTACATCTCCTATTCGCGGCCCGAGGTGCCCTATCTGCTGCGCGAGGGTGCCAATCGCAGCTACCACGAGGGCGTGGGCGATCTGATCGCGCTCGCCTCGTCGCAGGAGCCCTATCTGCGCGAGATCGGGCTGCTCGAAGAGGGACAGCAGATCGACGAGATGCAGTGGCTGCTCGACTCCGCGCTCACCGGCCCGATCACGTTCCTGCCGTGGTCGGCCGGCGTGATGAGCCACTTCGAGCGCGACCTCTACGCGGGCGAGCTGCCTCCCGACGAGATCAACCGTCGCTGGTGGGAGCACGTCGCGCGCTTCCAGGGCATCGCGCCGCCCGAGGATCGTCCGACCGAGGGATGCGATGCGTGCACCAAGACGCACATCAACGACGATCCCGGCCAGTACTACGACTATGCGCTCGCGAACGTCGTGGTCTTCCAGCTGCACGACCACATCTGCCGCAACATCCTCCAGCAGGATCCGCGGAGCTGTAACTACTACGGTCGCCCCGAGGTCGGTGAATTCCTCCGTGCCGTGATGGCGCCGGGCGCGAGCCGCGACTGGCGCGAGGTGCTGATCGAGCACACCGGCCGCGACCTCACGGCCGAGCCGATGCTCGAGTACTACCGCCCTCTGATGCAGTACCTCGAGGAGCAGAACCGCGGCCGCGAGTGCGGCTTCTGACCAGTGCGCGCGCCCAGCGGCGGCGCGCGCGTGGTGAGCGGCTCTGAGGGCGGGGTGGGCCGCGGGCTGGGCTCGATCCGCGGTGCTACCGTGATCGTGCGATGACGCCCGCGACGCTGCTGGTCGAGCTCGCGGAGAAGATGGGCCTGCTCGCCGCCGCGGCGCTGCTGGCGGTGCTCTTCCCTCCGCTGCGCAATCGCCTGCTCGGCGTGGGGCGGCGCGTCGACAAGCTCGCGGCGGTGGTGCTCGGCCTCGGTCTGTCGGTCTGGGGCGCGATGCTCGGCCTGCAGGTCGCGGGCGAGGACATCAACGTGCGCGCGATCGGGATCCTGATCGCGGCGATCCTCGGCGGCTGGAAGGCGGGGCTGCTCGCCGGCCTCGGCGGCGGTCTCTTCTACGCGTTCCAGGTCGACGGACAGACGGCGCCCTGGGTGCTGCTCGCGTCCCTCGTCGACGGAGTGCTCGCGGGCCTCGTCGCGGAGCGTCGCCCCGAGTGGGTGCAGGGCCCGCGCGTGTTCGTCACCGCCATCGCGATCCAGGCGATGCACCTGCTCGCGGTGGGCCTCGGGCTCGTGCTCGTCGGCTCGGCGGCGCGCTACCTGCCGGCGTGGCCCGCGCACTTCGTGAAGCTGGTCGTGGTCGCCGCCGGCGTCACCCTGTTCGTGCTCGTGACCCGGCTCGTGATCAGCCGGGAGGAGCGCGGCGTGGCGCTCGTCGAGGCGCGCGCGGCCGCCGATCACGCGTCGCTCGAGGCGCTCCGTCGCCGGCTCGAGCCGCACTTCCTCTTCAACGCGCTCACCGCGATCCGCGCGTCGATCCGCCGTGATCCCGAGGCCGCGCGCGAGCTCGTCAGCGACCTCGCGGATCTCTATCGCTATCTGCTGTCGCACCCCGACGACGCGCCGCTCCGCGCCGAGGTCGATCACGCGAGCGCGTATCTCGCGATCGAGCGCGCGCGCCTGGGGGAAGGGCGGATGCGCATCGAGATCGACCTGCCACGCGAGCTCGAGTCGCACCGCGTCCCGGCGCTGCTGCTGCAGCCGCTGGTCGAGAACGCCGTTCGCCACGGCATCGCGCGCCGCAGCGGCGACGGAACGATCCGCATCGCCGCGCGCGCCGAGGACGAGCTGCTCGTGATCGAGGTCGAGGACGAGTGCGAGGGCGGCCCCGTGCCCGCGAACGAGATCGGCAGCGGCATCGCGCTCGCCACGCTCCGCGAGCGCCTCGAGCGCCGCTTCGGTGCGCGCGCCGGGATCGCGCTCGACGTTCGCGATCGTGGCGCGAGCGCCCGCGTGCGGCTGCCCCTCGCGACGCTCGCCGTCCCTGCGCCGGTCCTCGCCGGCGATCCTGTCGCGCCCGAAGTGATCCCGCCCACGCCCGATCCCGGAGCCATCGCATGAGCACCATCCGCGCCCTGGTCGTCGACGACGAGCCGCTCGCCCGTGACGAGCTCGTGTTCACCCTCGAGCAGATCGACGGCGTCGAGGTCGCGGGCCAGGCCGAGAGCACCGCGCGCGCCCTCGCGCTGATCGCCGAGCTCGAGCCCGACGTCGTGTTCGCCGATCTCCGCATGCCGGGCCCCGACGGCCTCGCGCTCGCCGAGGCGATCCTCGCGCGCCGTCCCGGCACCGCGATCGTGATGGTCTCGGCCCACGACGACGGCGCCCTGCGCGGGTTCGAGGTCGGCGTCGTCGACTACCTGCTCAAGCCCGCGCGGCTCGAGCGTGTCCGCAAGGCGGTCGAGCGCGTGCGCACCCGCATCACCGACGCCGCCGCCGGGGACCCGACCACGCCTCGCTCCGACGCACCGCTCACCCGTCTCGCGGTGCGCCGCCGCGGCGCGTACGTCGTCGTCGACATCGGCGACGTCATCTGGCTCGAGGTGAAGGACGAGCTGGTGTGGGCGGTCACCAAGGACGATCGCTTCGCGCTCGACCTCACCCTCGCCGCGCTCGAGCAGCGCCTGCCCGAGGGCGTCTTCTTCCGCTCGCACCGCGGCTACCTCGTGCGGCTCGATCGCATCGCCGCGATCGAGCCCAGCGGCGCCGGCACCTTCGAGCTCACCCTCGAGCACCCCGACAAGCCCCGCATCCCCCTGGCCCGCGAGCGCGCCCGCCTCCTCCGCGACCTGATCCCGATCGCCGGCTGACGCGCCGCCGCGAGCGAATTGCGTCCCGCATGCGCGGGCTGTATACATTTCTACGGAGCGTATACATGGCGGAGAAGGAGACGTCGATCGTCCACGCCCGGCTGGACGCGGACACGCAGCGGATCCTCGAGCGGCTCCGCCGCCGGACCGGGCTTCGTGACTCCGAGCTGATCCGGCGCGCGCTGCGCGCGCTGGACGACACTGTCGTTCCCGGGTCCTCCCGCATCGTGGGGATCGGCAAGTTCTCGTCGGGCGTCGGCGATCTCGCGTCGAACAAGCGTCACCTCGAGGGATTCGGTCGGCGTTGAGGTACGTCCTCCTCGACACCGGTCCGATCGTCGCCCTCCTCGATCGCAGTGACGGCCATCACGCGCGGTGTGTCGAAGCGATCTCCGAGATCGACGCCACCTTGGTCACGTGCGAGCCAGTGATCGCCGAGGCGTGTTACCTCCTGCGCAACGTGCGGGGCGCGCCCGAGGCGGTGCTCCAGAACGTCGAGCGGGGCGTGTTCCAGCTTCCGTTCCGGTTGGCCCCCGAGAGCGGCGCCGTCAGCACGCTGGTCTCGAAGTACCGCCGCGTTCCGATGGACCTGGCGGACGCTTGCCTGGTGCGGCTCGCCGAGCTCGTCGGCACCGCGCGCGTGCTCACGCTCGACCGCGACTTCGACATCTACCGCTGGCGCAAGACGCGCAAGTTCGAGCGCCTGATCTCCCTCGACGACTGACGCTGCAAGTGCCGACTGCGCAAGTGCGCCTCCGGCGGACGCGCCGAACCGCGCTATCCTGCTGCTCGGATGCGCCTGTCGTTCGTCGCGCTCTGCTCGCTCGCGCTCGTCGCGATCCTGCCGCTGCAGCTCGCGTGCGCGCCGGTCGACGATGCGCCCCTCGACGCGTCGACCGATGCCGCAGCGCGTCCGATCGACGCCACCCCGCTCGACGCCGGGCCGCCGCCCGAGGACCTCGAGGGCTTCGTCGACTGGCACATGCGCGCCGGCGGAATCCGCGGCCTCGCCGCCGCGATCACGACCCCCGAGGGCACCGCGCTGACGCTGCTGCGCGGGGAGGCGAGCGAGGGCGTGCCGGTCGCGGAGCACACGCTCTTCGTGCTCGCCTCGATCTCGAAGACGTTCGCGGGCGCGATGGTGATGCAGCTCGCCCAAGACGGCCTCCTCGATCTCGACGCACCGATCGACGACTACCTGCCGTACGCCGTGCGCCACCCCGCGCATCCCGATGTCGCGGTGACGACGCGCATGCTCCTCACGCACACCAGCGGCCTGCGCGACGACTTCGTCGTGCTCGGGATGGTCTCGACCGCGGGCATGGACGCGCCGCTCTCGCTCGCGGAGTTCTCGCGCGACTACGCGGCCGATCCCGAGCACTGGGCGAGCGCGCCCGGCGCCTCCTTCGAGTACTGCAACGCCGCGTTCGGCATCCTCGGCCACCTCGTCGAGGCCGTCAGCGGCGAGGACTTCCGCGCCCGCAGCGAGGCCCGCCTGCTCGCGCCGCTCGCGCTCGACGGGGCAGGGTGGTTCCTCTCCGACGTCGACCCCGCCCTGATCGCGACGCCCTACGCGTGGTCGATGCGTGGCGATCGCTTTACGCCGCTCGAGCACGGCGGCTACGCGTTCTATCCCGCGAGCTCGCTGCGCATGAGCATCGCCGGCATCGCGCGCTACGCCCGCGCGGTCGCGCGCGGTTACGAGCTCGACGGCGAGCGTGTGCTCTCGATGGACCTCTCGACCGAGATGCGCCGCGTCCCGTTCCCCGCCGTCCGCGGAGACCAGGCGCTCGCGTGGTCCTACGCGACGATCTCCGGCCACCGCTTCCTGCACCACTCGGGCGCGACCAACGGCGGCAGCACGCAGCTCTACGTCGGCGACGACGGCGTCGGCATCGCGGTGCTCACCAACAGCGACGCGTACATCCGCTCGCGGCTCGGCATGCCCGAGGGCGCCGATGCGCTGCGCGCGATCCTCGAGCGCCTCGATCGCGAGGCGGACACGCTCGCGCGCTGAGCACGCAGCGAATGCGGACCCCATCTCGCGTGTCTTGTCCTCCACCATGATGGCGCTCACGGCCCCGCAGAGATCGCGCTTCGCCGAGGACGGCTTCGTCGTGCTGCGCGGCGCCGTCGCGCCCGAGAGGGTGCGCGCCGCGCGCGAGGCGATCGGGTCCGCGCTCGAGTCCGACGAGTCGATCGGCGAGATGCCTCGCTTCCTCGCCGACACCTTCTGCGCCTCGATCGTCGACTCCCCCGCGATCCTCGCGCTCTTCGATCCGATTCGCCCCGCGATCGAGTCGCTGTTCGGGATCGATCCCGCGCCCCGCGCCGACGTGCCGCAGATCGCGCTCCGCTTCCCGCAGCGCGCGCGCGACGGCGCGAGCGCCGCGTTCCACCTCGACGGATTCCCCACCGGCCTCAACGGCGTCCCGGGCGGCACGCTCTTCCGGCAGACGCTCCTCGCGGGCGTGTACCTCACGCCGCTGCGCGGCCCCGATCGCGGCAATTTCGTGGTGTGGCCCGGCTCGCACCTGTTCTTCGCGCGCTTCTTCCGTGCGCTCGACGTCCCACGCTTCCTCGCCGAGCACGGCCCCGAGGCGCTCCTGTCGCGCGTGCGCGCCGAGCATCCCGGCCCCGCGCAGCAGCTCGAGGTCGAGATCGGCGACGTCGTCCTCGCGCATCACCTCCTCGCGCACGGCGCCGCCGACAACCTCTCGCTGCGCACCCGCGAGGCCGTCTACTGCCGCTTCATGCACCCCGCCGACGACGTCCGAGATCCCGCCCCGCTCACCGACGCCACCCGCTTCTTCGACGGAGTCGACTGGAGCGCATGCTAGAATTCGTGCCTCATGGTGCTCGCGGCCAACGTAGCTGACGCTCTCCACCGCCTGTCGCTGGAGCAGTATCACCGCATGATCGAGGCGGGCGTGCTCGGCGAGGACGATCGCGTCGAGCTGCTCGAGGGGATGATCGTCGACATGCCGCCCCCCGAGGGCCCGCCGCACGCGGGCGCGATCCAGGTGCTGAACCGGCTCCTCACGCGCGCCGCTGGCGAGCGCTACTGGGTGCGCGTGCAGTCGCCCCTCACGCTCCCGTCCACCGCGAGCGAGCTCGAGCCGGATCTGGCGCTCGTCGACGGCGGCGACGATCCGCACGCGGCGCACCCCACCACCGCCGCGCTCGTCATCGAGGTCGCTTCCACGTCGCTGTCGCGCGATCGCCTCTGGAAGGCTGCGATCTACGCCCGCGCGTCGATCGCGGAGTACTGGATCGTGAACGTCCCCGCGCGCACGATCGAGATCCACCGCGATCCCGATCCTGCCGAGGCGCGCTACAGCACGATCACCACGCACGCACGCGGAGAGCGAGTGCATCCCCTCGCGCTCCCCGAGCTCGCGGTCGACGTCTCCGCGATCATCGGCTGATCGGATCGGCCCGCTCGCGCCAGAGCGCTCTCTGCTTCGCCGTCGGGTGACGACCGGCGGCGCCTGCTAGAATTCGATCGTGCGCCTCGAGAAGCTCCCCGGCTGGGTCGTCGACGACGTCACCTCCGTTCGCGAGGAGATGGCGCCCTACGTCGGAGCGACCCCCGCGTCGCTCTGGCGCCACACCGAGGACTGTGCACGCGACGCGATGTGGGCCGTGCGCGCGAGCCCCTTCCCGGCCCGCGTGCTGGCGTACCAGGATCCGGTGCCCCCGAGCACCCTCGCGGCGCTCGCGCGCCTGCGGAGCCGAGGCGCGTGAGCGACGACATCGCCGCGCGCTTCGGCCCGACCTGAGGCGATCAGTCGCCGAGCACGCGCACCAGGCCGACCGCGCGCTCGAACGCCTCGCCGCGTCGGGAGGTGATCGGATAGAAGGTGCGGTTCATCATCGGCGCGCGCATGCGCTCGGGCGTGACCGCGTCGAGGACGCGCGCGTGCAGGGGCCAGTGCTCGCGCGCGAGCGAGTCCCGGATGCGCGCGCCCGCCTCGACGAAGATGTCGCTCATGCGCAGGTAGTCCGCGCGGAAGCGCGCAAGATCCGCGCGCCCCGCGTACGCGCGCAGGTGCACCTTCGCGATCGCGCGCGGCAGGTCGTCCTCGATGTGCGCCTTCATCCCGGCGCGGATCGATCGCATCGCCCGCACGAACACGTCGGGCTCGCGCTTGCTCGCGCGCTCTGCCTTCTGGTGCGCGCGCACCCAGTGCCCCTCGACGTCGCCGCGCTTCTCGCCGAGCCGGATCGCGAGGTTGTCCTCCCACAGCGCGTGGAACGCGATCACCAGCCGCAGCACCCACGCCGGATGATCGAAGCGCCCCTCGGCGCACGCGCGCAGCTGCCCGTCGGTCACGTGCTCGTAGACGCGCGCGAACCAACCTCGATCGTCGTGGCGCTCGAGGAGATCCTTCGCGCGCCGTCGCTGGTGCGCGAGGCACATCTCCGCCTCGGCCCGCACCGCGCGGGCCTCGACCAGCTCGTCGAGCGCGCGGATCGGCGGCAGCGCGCGCTCCGGGACGCCCTCTGCCGCCACGCGCGCCATCGCATCGAGGCTCCGCTCGAGCGCCGGCTTCAGAGCGGCCTTCGCGATCCACTCGAGCGGCCGCGACGAGAGCTCGACCTCGACGTGCCAGCGCACGCTGGAGCCGCGCGGCGTCGCGACGATCGTCTGCACGCCGACGTGCCGCTTCACCGAGATCGGCGCGATCACGCGATAGCGCAGCTCCGACGGCGACGTCGCGCGCTCGATCACCTCGTCGAGCACCACCGTGCGCCCCCCGAGGATCGCGTGCACCCGCCGCAGCGCGCCGGTCCCGCCCGGATGTCCGCCGTCGCCCGGCGCGACCCGCTCGATGCGCGCCTCGGACCACCGGTTCATCAGATCGGGATCCGCGATCAGCGCGAACGCGCGCTCGGGTGGGACGGGCAGCTCGCGCTCGAGATCCAGGACGAACACGTCTGCTTACCTAGACACAGAAAGCGAAGAGGCCGGCGTCGTTCCCGACACCGGCCTCACCGCGAGCGCAGCTGCGCTCGATCTCAGAGCGCCGAGAGCGCCGCGCAGCCCGTTCCCGCCGCGTAGTCGTTGCGCAGCGGGCCGACCGAGATGATCGTGACGGCGTCCGCGAAGACCTCGATCTCCTCGCACGCGATCGCGCGCAGGTCGGCGCCCTCTTCGGTGCGCGCCCAGACCTCGACGCGGATCGGCTCGGCCGACGCCGCGACGTTCGCCGCGGCGTAGATGCCGTCGGTGTTGGTGTACTGGCGCGTCGCCGAGGGCAGCCCCGAGCCGTTGAAGTACCCGATGAAGAAGTCGGTCGCGTTCGGGCCCGGCAGCACCTCGCTGTCGCCACGATACACGCGCAGCACCGCGTTCTGGACCTCGTCGCCCGCGCAGTCGACCACGCTGCCCGACACGATCGCCGTGCCCGGCAGGCGCATGCGGCGGTAGAGCGAGGGGATGAACCCGATCGTCATGCTCGAGACGCTCGGCAGGTCGATCATGCCGCCGGGGCCGGGGGCCACGCGGTTGTAGCCGACCGTCAGGACGGGGGAGGTGCCGCCGCCGGTCGCGCCGGCCTCGACGCGATACGCGAACCAGCCGCCCTGGGGCGCGGTCACGCCGGCGATGTTGCCGGTCGCGTCGGTCATCAGATCCTGGCAGGCGCCGGTGCAGTCGGCCGAGACCGTGTTGCTCGGGAAGATCTGCACGCCGATGTTCGCGACGTTCGTCGAGGCGCCTCCCTGGAAGTCGTAGACGTGCGCCATGAACGCGGCGTCCGCGCCGCCGACGGGAGCCATCGCCGAGCCGACGCAGGAGAAGTCGCCGGGTGCGACCGGGATCTCCAGACCGCCAGCGTCCGGTGTCTCCGTTCCGCTGTCGGTGGTCGCCGGCGGATCGCCGCAGGCACCCAGAAGTGAGATCGCACAGGCCAAGATCAAACGTTCGCGCATGTTCCTCCTCTTCGTCGACTCGAAGGCGACCGCGAGTCTGACACTTTCCGTTGGCCGCGCCACACACACGGCCATCCATCCTTGACGCCTCCGAGACCGCCTCCCATACTCCGCCGACTTTCCACCCAGGCAAGCGTTCCGGCCGTAACGATTCGGCCCATTTTCACGAGAATCCAGAGATGGCTCTGAACCCCGAGCGGAAGACCGAGATCATCGAGCAGTTCCGTCAGCACGAGGGCGACACCGGCTCGCCCGAGGTGCAGATCGCCCTGCTGACCGAGCGCATCATCTATCTGACCGAGCACTTCAAGACGCACGCGAAGGATCACCACTCGCGCCGCGGTCTGCTGCAGCTCGTCAGCCAGCGCCGTCGCCTGCTCGACTACCTCCGCGGCAAGAGCGTCGACCGCTACCGCAAGGTCATCAGCGCGCTCGGTATCCGTAAGTGATCCCCGGCCGTTGACGGCACGAGAGAAGAGCGAGGTCCGCGCCCACCGACGTCGGTGGCCGGCTTCGCTCTTTTTTCTTTCCGTCTCGGCTCTCTCGTCCTCCTGTCCCTCCAACGTTTCGGTTTCTTACCCGGCGCACGTTCGCGGCTGAACGGGCTGCATCCGGACTTCGTTTCGAGCGCTCGAGGGCGATCCCCTTCGAGCCCTGGAACCGAGGACCGAGCACCCATCGCGCGCGTGACGCCACGAGGAGTGCATCCATGGCCAACCAGTTCATCCGAGAGAACGTCAAGATCGGCGACCGCGTCGTCACGATCGAGACGGGACGCATCGCCAAGCAGGCGCAGGGCTCCGTGCTCGTCACCTGCGGCGAGTCGATCGTGCTCGTCACGGTGTGCGGCACCACCGACCCGCGCCCCGGCATCGACTTCCTCCCGCTCAGCGTCGACTACGTCGAGAAGACCTTCGCGGCCGGCAAGATCCCGGGCGGCTTCTTCAAGCGCGAGGGTCGCCTCCGTGATGCCGAGATCCTCACGTCGCGCCTGATCGATCGCCCCTGCCGTCCGCTCTTCCCCGAGGGCTACCGCAACGAGGTGCAGATCGTCGCGACCGTGCTCTCGTTCGACACCGAGAACCCGACCGACGTCCTGGCGATGGTCGGCGCGAGCGCCGCGCTGCACATGTCGCCGATCCCGTGGGCCGGCCCGATCGGCGGCATGCGCGTCTCTCGCGTCGGCGGCAAGTTCATCGCGAACCCGACCTACGCCGAGATCGCGAAGAGCGACTGCGAGCTGATCGTCGCGGCCAGCAAGGACGCGATCGTGATGGTCGAGGGCGAGTGCGACGAGATGACCGAGGCGGATCTCGTC
The DNA here is from genome assembly GCA_030855295.1 of Myxococcota bacterium. Classification (GTDB taxonomy): domain Bacteria; phylum Myxococcota_A; class Polyangia; order Polyangiales; family Sandaracinaceae; genus Sandaracinus. The sequence continues at coordinate 11,822 of JALYRN010000092.1, forward strand.
GAGGCGCTCTTCTTCGGCAAGAACGCGATCCAGCCCGCGATCGAGCTCATGGAGCAGATGCGCGAGGCGGTCGGCTCGCAGAAGTGGGGCTTCACGCCGCCCGCGAAGACGGCCGGCCTCGCCGAGCGCGTCGAGCGCGCCGCGATCGACGGCGTGCGCCAGGCGATCAACACGCCGATCAAGCACGAGCGCTACGACCTCTTCAAGAAGGTGAAGAAGCAGGTCGCGTCCGCGCTGGTGCCCGAGCTCGGCGCCGACAAGGAGAAGGAGATCAAGGAGGCGTACGAGGAGCTGAAGTACGTCACGATGCGCGAGCAGGTCCTGACGGACCGCCGCCGCGTCGACGGCCGTGACTTCAAGACGGTTCGTCCGATCTCGATCGAGATGGGCCTGCTCCCCCGCGTGCACGGCTCGACGCTCTTCACGCGCGGCGAGACGCAGGCGATCGCCACCGTCACGCTCGGCACCTCGACCGACGAGCAGCGCATCGACGCGCTCGAGGGCAACACCTGGAAGCGCTTCCTGCTGCACTACAACTTCCCGGCCTACTCGGTCGGCGAGGTCAAGCCGATGCGCGGCCCCGGCCGTCGCGAGATCGGCCACGGCAACCTCGCCGAGCGCGCGCTCCAGAAGATGATCCCCGGCAAGGACGAGTTCCCGTACACGCTCCGCATCGTCAGCGAGATCACCGAGTCGAACGGCTCGAGCTCGATGGCGACGGTGTGCGGCGGCGCGCTCGCGATGATGGACGCGGGCGTGCCCCTCAAGGCGCCGGTCGCCGGCGTCGCGATGGGCCTGATCGCCGAGGGCGATCGCTACGCGGTGCTCACCGACATCCTCGGCGACGAGGATCACCTCGGCGACATGGACTTCAAGGTCTGCGGGACCAAGAAGGGCATCACCGCCATCCAGATGGACATCAAGATCGCCGGGCTCAGCCGGCAGATCATGGAAGAGGCGGTCGCGCAGGCGAAGGAAGCGCGCCTGCACATCCTCGACAAGATGATGGAGGCGATGCCGGCCGCGCGCCCCGAGCTGTCGAAGTACGCGCCGCGCATCACGACGATCAAGGTCAAGCCCGACCAGATCCGCCTCGTGATCGGGCCCGGCGGCAAGACGATCAAGGGCATCGTCGAGCAGACCGGCGCGCAGGTCGACGTCGAGGACGACGGCACCGTGCACGTCGCGTCGTCGGATCCGAAGGCGGCGGAGCGCGCGATCGCGATCATCCGCGGTCTCACGACGGAGCCCGAGGTCGGCAAGACCTACAAGGGCACGGTCAAGCGCGTGGAGCCCTACGGCGCGTTCCTCGAGATCATGCCGGGCACCGACGGCCTCTGTCACATCTCGGACTTCGCGTGGGATCGCGTGGAGCGCGTCGAGGACGTGATGAACCTCGGCGACGAGGTCGAGGTCATGGTCAGCGACATCGATCAGACCGGGCGCGTGCGTCTCTCGCGCAAGGCGACGATGCCGAAGCCCGAGGGCTACGTGGAGCGACCGGCGCGCGAGCGCGGCCCCGGCGATCGCGATCGTGGGCCCGGCGGCGGCGGCGGCGGTCGTGCTCGGGAC
>JALYRN010000722.1 GCA_030855295.1 Myxococcota bacterium
CTCGAGCTCCGCGCGCGCGTCGCGCCACGCGATTGCGGTCCGCACCGCCGAGCGCCGACCGCGGGGCGCCGCGCCGGGCACGCTCCACTCGTAGAGGCCCCACGCGTCCCAGCTGACGCGCCCGCGATCCGACAGTCGCCTCACGCCGAGGACGACGAAGGTCCACAGCACGAGCGCGGGCGCGAGCGCGGCGAGCCCTTCGTTCCACCTCGGCGACACCGTGCCGTGGATGCACGCAGGCCCGCTGAGCGCGACCAGCGCGAGCGGCACGCCGACCATCGTCGTGAGCACCGCGATCCCGAAGAGCACCCAGATCCAGAGCGGCTGTCGCCGATGGAGCTCGAGCTCGCCCATGACGGCAGCGTCGTCTCGGTCCATGCGATCGTATCTAGGCCCCGCCCATCGCGACGACGCTGGGGTCGCATGCTACGTTCGACGCTCGTCGCTCGGGGCGCGGCAGCCGATGGTCGGCGGTCGCTGAGAAGCACCCGGGAACCTGATCCGGTTCGCACCGGCGTAGGGAATGCGACGAGCCGAACGGTGCCAATTCCGGCGCCCCGAGGGGACCCGTCATGATCGCTCGCAAGCACACGTTGCCGCTGCGCGGTGCGCACAATCCGTCGTCGCGCGCCGACGGCACCTCGCCGGGATCGTTCGCCAACGCGCCGCAGATCGGCGGCCCGCTCTCGTTCAGCTCGCCGGACACGCCGGGCATGCCGGCGCCGAGCGCGAAGACCGCGTGGGACTTCCTGCCCGAGGGCTGGCGCCGCGATGCCAGCACCGGGTTCGCGATCGCGCCCGAGGGGTTTCGCCCCGTCACGCAGCTGGAGCAGGCGCGCCTCGGCACGGTGACGCCCGAGATGAAGCGCGTCGCCGAGCGCGAGCCGCACCTGACGGCGGAGCAGGTGCGCGACGAGGTCGCGGCGGGGCGGATGATCATCCCCGCGAACCGCGTGCACCTGGCGTACGGGCTCGACGCGATGGCGATCGGCCGCGCGACCAAGACGAAGATCAACGCGAACCTCGGCGCCTCGCCGGTCTCGAGCGGGACCGACGAGGAGGTCGACAAGATGCGCTGGTCGGTGCGGTGGGGCGCCGACACCGTGATGGATCTCTCGACCGGCGGGGATCTCGACGCGTGCCGTGACGCGATCGTGCGCGCGTCGTCGGTGCCGATCGGGACCGTGCCGATCTACTCGATGATCCTCGGCCGCAAGATCGAGGAGCTCACGATCGACGTGATCCTCGAGACGCTGCGGCATCAGGCCGCGCAGGGCGTCGACTACTTCACGATCCACGCGGGCGTGCGGCGCGCGCACCTGCCGCTGGTGCAGAAGCGGCTGATCGGGATCGTGTCGCGCGGCGGCTCGCTGCTGGCGAAGTGGATGCTGGTGCACGGCAAGGAGTCGCCGATGTACGAGCACTTCGAGGCGATCTGCGACGTGATGCGCGAGTACGACGTGAGCTTCTCGCTCGGCGACGGGCTGCGCCCGGGCGGCCTCGCGGACGCGACCGACGCGGCACAGCTCGCGGAGCTCGAGACGCTCGGCGAGCTCACCGAGCGCGCATGGCGGCGCGGCTGCCAGGTGATGGTCGAGGGCCCCGGCCACGTGCCCTTCGATCAGATCGAGTGGAACATGAAGGCGCAGCGCACGCTCTGTCACGGCGCGCCCTTCTACGTGCTCGGGCCGCTCGTGACCGACGTGTTCCCCGGCTACGACCACATCACGAGCTGCATCGGGGCGACCGCGGCCGCGTACCACGGCGCGTCGATGCTCTGCTACGTCACGCCGAAGGAGCACGTCGGGCTTCCGAAGAAGGACGACGTCAAGCAGGGCTGCATCGCCTACAAGATCGCGGCGCACGCGGCCGACGTCGCGCTCGGCATCCCGGGCGTGCGCGACTGGGACGACGACCTGACCAAGGCGCGCGCCGCGCTCAACTGGGACAAGCACTTCGAGCTCGCGTTCGACGGCGAGTACGCGCGCGCGCTGCACGACGAGGATCTCGACGTCGACACCGACTTCTGTGCGATGTGTGGCCACGACTGGTGCAGCGTCCGCATCAGCAAGGAGATCGTGGAGTTCCAGAGCGGCAAGGCCGACGGCTTCGAGCGCGAGAAGGTGGTGAAGAGCGGCGCGCTCAGCGAGGAGCAGCAGCGCGTGCTCGAGCAGCGCGGCGTGCTCTCGCCCGCGGAGATCCACAAGCTCGCGACCAAGACGAAGAAGGCCGTCGACGCCGAGGTCGGCAAGGGCGTCTGCCACAGCGACTTCGTCGAGCCCGACACCGCGCAGCGGATCCAGAAGGATCGCCTGGTGCAGATCCGGACCTCGCGCGCGGACGACGGCGGCCCTCCCGCGGAGTGATCCGAGAGAGCGCCATCACGCGCCGATCATCCGCTACCATCGAGCGGTGACAGAGCGACAAGACCCTCCGCGGGAGCGCGAGCGACGCGAGAGCTACACGATGAGCGCGGCCGCGCGCGGGCGTCTCGAGTCGATCCCGATCGACTCCGCGCTCGAGCCCGGCGCGCGCAACGCGGTCGTCGAGTGCCTCGGCGTGCGAGACGGCGAGCGCGTGCTGATCATCTGCGATCCAGGATCAGAGGCGATCGCAGCGGCGATCCTCCACGTTGCGATCGGGGTCGGGGCGCAGGTCGACGCATGCATCGTGTCGCCGAGCGACGCGGCGAGCGGCGCCTTCGTCGCGCGCCTGATGCAGCGCCTCGTCGATACGAACGTGTCGGTCGTGGTGTCGCAGCTGGACGGAATTCCTCCGGCGCTGCGGCGGCGCATCGTCAGCGAGGAGATCGACAACCGCCGCCACGGGCACATGGCCGGCATCACGCGCGCGATGATGGAGCAGTCGATGCGCGCGGACTACGCCGAGGTCGACCGCCTCTCGCGCCGGGTCGCCGAGCGGCTGCGGCCGGGCGCGAGCATCGAGGTGCACGCGCCCGGCGGCACCGAGCTCGTGGTGCGGCTCGACCCGTCGTGCGTCGTGCATGCCGCGAGCGGTGTGCAGGCGAGCGCGGGGTGGACGAACCTCCCCGGTGGTGAGGTCTTCGGGGTGCCGGCGACCGTCGACGGAACGCTGGTCGCGGACGGCGGCGTGTGGCTCGCGGACGGCAGCGAGCTCGCGACCGCGTTCCGACTGCGCCTGACGCTGGAGGGCGGACGGGTCACGCACATCGACGGCACGCCGGAGGTCGCAGCGCGCCTCGGCGCGGCGCTCGACGCCGACGAGGGCGCGCGTCGCGTCGGCCAGGTCGGGCTCGGGACGAACACCGGCGTGCTCGCGCCGATCGGCGCGCTGCTCCAGGATCTGAAGCTGCCGGGCGTGCACTTCGCGCTGGGTCACACCTGCCCGGAGATCACGCGCGCGCGCTTCGACTCCGCGGTCGAGATCCCGCTGCTCGTGCGGCGCGCCAGCGCGACGATCGACGGCGAGCCCCTCCTCGTCGCCGGCCGCTACGCGCCCGCGCTCCTCGACTGAGTCGGCAGGAGTGCTCGCCCCGGAGGGCGCGCACGGGAGCGTGCGCTGCGCGCGCGGACGGAAGCGCCCGGAGCGGGCGAGCCGATCGATGGAACGCTCTGACGAGCGGGATCCGCGTGGGTTGGTAGACTGCGCGCCATGCGTACCTCGACCTCGCTCGCGCTCGTCGCTGCCGGCGCGCTCGCCGCGCTCGGATGCTCACCGACGGTGCACCACGCGCGCCTCGGTGAGGGCGGCGGCATCGCGGAGGGCGCGGCGGTGATGGTGTCGGGCGTGCGCGTGGGGCGCGTGCAGTCGGTGCGCGTCGTCGAGTCGAGCGTCGACGTCGGGTTCGTCTTCGAGGGAGATCACCAGGTGACGCTGCGGGCCGACACGTGCGCGATGGGCGTCGCGGCGGAGGGCGGCAGCAGCCTGGTGATCGTGCCCGGCGTGCAGGCGCCGATCGCAGAGGAGCGCGCGATCCCGCAGTGCCAGCTGCCGGCCGCGGGGCTCGACGACGTGATGCGCACGTTCGGCGAGGAGCTCGACTCGGTGATGCGCGCGATCCAGCAGAGCGCGCACGGCGGGCAGGCGCCGCAGGGTGCGCCCCCGCCGCAGGG
>JALYRN010000723.1 GCA_030855295.1 Myxococcota bacterium
TCTGCACGCCGGGCACCTGCGGCGGCCCCTGCTCCGGCCCCGTCAGCCCGAGCACGCCGGCGCGCGCGAGATAGCCGATGTCGTGCCCCGCGCGCTGCGCCGCCGGCCCGTCCTGGCCGTAGCCGGTGATCGCGCAGTACACGAGCCCGGGATGCGCCTCGCGCAGCGTCTCGTAGCCGAGCCCGAGGCGCGCCATCACGCCGGGGCGGAAGCTCTCGATCAGCACGTCGTAGCGCGGGATCAGCCGGCGCAGCGCGTCCTGTCCCTCGGGCTTCTTCAGATCGAGCACCGCGCTGCGCTTGCCGCGGTTGAGCAGGTGGAACGCCGTGTTCATCGGCGTCCCCTCGGCAGGGTCACCGACCATCGGCGGCATGAAGCGCAGGTAGTCGCCCCCCGCGGGATCCTCCACCTTGTCGACGCGCGCGCCGAGATCCGCGAGGATCATCGTGGCGAACGGTCCGGGCAGGAGGCGCGAGAGGTCGAGGACGCGCAGCCCCGAGAGCGGCCTTCGTTCGAGGTCTTGGCTCGCTCCCGGGACCGTCATCGTGGAGGTCTCTCTCAGGCGAGGATCTGCTGCAGCTTGGTCGCGAGCATCGCGTTGCCGGTGACCTTGAGCTTGCCGGTGAAGAAGAGCTGCATCGCCGCGCCCGGGTTGTCGCTGATGGTGCTCCAGTCGCTCGACGCCATCTCGAGCGTGCAGTCCGGCGTGCCCTTCTCGCCCTCGTAGACGCCCGGCTCGTTCTTGCAGTCGACGGTCCACACGCCGCCGCCGTCGCCGTTGATCTTGAAGAGGAACACGGCGCCGATCGCCTTCGCCTTCTCGGGGTCGGCTTGGATCTTCTGCGGGAGACGGGTTCCGAAATCGGTCTGGGCGTCGGCCATGGGATCTTCCTCCGGGGTGTCGATACTGAATGGTGATTCAGCGAATGCGTCGGGGCTATAGCGGCCTCTGCGCCGTGATGTCAAGGCAACGAGCCCGTGCTAGCGTCGGGCGCTTTCCCCCACGAAACGGAGCGCGGCACGTGGACATCAAGTCCTTCCTAAAGAAGCGCAGCGTCGAGCTGATGCAAGACCCCAAGGTCACGAAGCTCATGCAGGACGAGCGGGTGATGAGGGTCGCGATGCAGGCCTTCCAGCTCCGCGGCAAGGTCCAGGAGCAGGTCGATCAGAACGTCGAGAAGGCGGCGAAGTCGCTCGGCCTCGTGACCAAGGGCGAGGCGCGCGAGCTCAAGCGCGCGATCAAGAAGCTCGAGACCGAGCTCAAGCGCCAGCAGGCCGCGCAGGACGCGAAGAAGAAGGAGTGATCGCCGCGGCGCGCGCGTGGCACGATGAATCGCCCGCCGCGCCGTCCGTCGATCGCGGCGTGCCCCCCGAGGTCTGCCGCATGCGCACGCTCCGCTCGCTCCTGCTCGCGCTCGCCGTCTGCGCCGCACCGCTCGGGATCGCGTCGATCCCACGGCACGCGCACGCGCAGGACGCTGCCCGCGTCGCACGCGCGCAGGAGCTCTTCACGCAGGGCATCGCCGCGTACGAAGCGGGCCGTCTCGACGAGGCGGTGCGCCTGCTGCGCGAGGCCGACGCGATCGTCCACTCGCCCGAGCTCACCTTCAACATCGCGCGCGTCTACGAGCGCATGGGCGAGGCGCGCGAGGCGGTGCGCTTCTTCGAGCGCTACCTGCGCGAGGCGCGCCCCACCGGCGAGGAGCGCGCCGATCTCGATCGCCGCATCGCAGCGATGCGCGAGCTCGATCGCCGCATGCGCGATCAGGTGATGACCGTCCCGCCGACCGGCGACGAGATGACGCAGGAGGCGCGCACCTTCTTCGAGCGCGGTGTCGCGATGTTCCGCCGCCGCCGCTACGACGCCGCGCTGCAGGCGTTCACGGCCGCGTACAACTTCGCGCGCCTGCCCGAGGTCATCTACAACCTCGCGGTCGCGAGCGAGCGCACCGGCCACACCCAGGACGCGATCGACTACTACCGCGAGTACCTCCGCGCCCGCCCCGACGGCCCCGACCGCGCCTACGTCGAGCGCCGCGTCACCCAGCTCCGCGAAGAAGCCCGCCGCCAGCGCTGAGCCTTCTGCCGGCCAGGACCAAAATTCGGCTCGCCCGCTCCGGGACCTTCCGTCCGCGCGCGCGGCGCGCGCTCCCGTCCGGTCCCTCCGGGGCGAGCACTCCTGCAGGGTCACCCGCCGGTGATCGCGCGCCACATCGCGTAGAGCGCGCTGAAGCCGAGGCCGTAGAAGATCACGACCGGGATCACGAAGCCCGCGATCGCGAGCAGGACGCCGGCGCCGACCAGGAGATAGTCGGCGATCGCCGGCTTCGCGTCGGGATCGCCGCGGTACTTCTTGATGATCTCGAGGTTCCGCCGGTTCGATCGGAAGAACATGTCGAACGCATCGCCGGCGAACGGGATCGCGCCGACGACGGTGTCGATCGCGATGTTCATCAGCATGCGCAGGATCGCGATCGTCGGGACGCGCTCCTTGAGCGCGAGGAAGAGCAGCGACACCGAGCCCGTGCTCGTGATCGCGTCGCCCGCGCCCGGGATCAAGAATCCGATCACCGGATCGAGGCCGATGTGGATGCTCGTCCCCGGGATGCGCAGCGTCTCGTCGAGCACCTTCACGAGGCGCTCGGCCCACGGCGCGAGCTGCGCCGCCGCGGCCTTCCGCAGCTCCGGCGAGACCTGATCGCCGAGCAGCTCGTCGACCGCGCGATCCGTCAGCCGCTTCGTCTGCACGATCGAGCTCGCCATGAGCACCTCCGCTGAGCCAATTCTACGCGCGGCGGTCGAGCCAGTCACGGAGCAGCGGCCACACCGTCCGCGTCGACTCTCGGCCCATCACGAGATCCAGGTGGCCGAGCGGCCACGCCCGGTACGTCTTGTCGCGCGACTTGCTCGCGTCGTACGCGGGGCGGACCGACTCCGGCGGCGCCAGCTGATCCTCGCTGCCCGCCACGACGAGCAGCGGCCGGTCCAGCATCTCGAACGCCGCGCTGTAGTCGATCATTCCGTCGAGGCTCTTGAAGCCCTGCTGGCTGCCGGCCTTGAAGATGTCGAGCGCGACCGCGAGGCTCGTGTGCTCGAACGTCTTGCTCAGATACTCGTCGAGCACGTCGCGCTCGACGCCGCCCGGCACCCAGCCGCGGATCGGCAGCGGCAGGATGCGGTTGTCCCAGAGCGCCGAGCGCTTGTGCAGGTGGCGTCCGATGAAGCGCACCGGCAGCGCCGGGTTCGAGTCGAAGAGGCCGGTCCAGCCGATCGCCGCGGCGGCCTCGCGCAGGAGCAAGAGCAGCGCGCTGCCCTGACCGAAGCGATACGGCGAGCCGATCGTCGCGATGCCGCGCACGTGATCGCGCAGCGACGTGCTCCCCGCGGCGTACGAGATCAGCCCGCCCATCGAGTGCCCGACCAGGAAGAGCTTGTTCTGCCCCGAGAGCTCCATCGCCTCGCGCGCGAACGCGGGGACGTCCTCCTCGATGTACTCGTACATGACCTTCGGGCGCGGCGCGCCGAAGCGTCGCGAGCGGCCGTGCCCGCGCAGGTCGACGTTGAACACGTCCCAGCCCTCGCGCGCGAGGTAGTTCGCGAACGAGCGTCGCGACGAGTGCCAGGTGTAGCGGTTCTGCCCGAAGCCGTGGATCAGCATGACGACGCCGCGCGAGGGTCCGCCCTCGATGCGCTTGCGCACCATGCCCAGCGGGTGCGGCCCCGGGGTCATCACGACATCCTTGACGAACACCCCCCGCTCGTCGCCGTCGATGCTCTGCTCGACGGTCTCGGTGCGGAGGATCATGCGGCGCGTCCCTCTCCCCTCGTCATCTCGGGCTGCTCCCACCCACCCCCGGAATCTGTCGCTCGATCTCTTCGCGCAGCGCCTCGTCGGGCTCGCGCACCAGCTGTCGTCGCAGCTGCGAGCGCGCCTGATCGCGCAGCGAGGTCTCGCGCGCCGGCCCGGTGCCGCTCGCGATCGCGCCGAGCGCGCGGATCGCAGCCTCGCGCACCGCGGTGTCGCTCGCGTCGAGCAGCGGAATCAGATCGCGCAGCGCCGACGCGCCGAACGCGCGCTGCATCGCGAGC
>JALYRN010000724.1 GCA_030855295.1 Myxococcota bacterium
GCGATCGCGCGCATCGTCGTCAGGTGCGCGCGATCGACGACCCGCGGGCCCAGCTCGCGAAGGCGCTCGAGATCGCGCGCGAGAGCACCGGCATCGCCAGCGCCCGCGGCGACCAGCGCGGCGTGGACTGCCTCGGGGTCTTTCGCGAGCAGCTCGACGGGATCGAGGCCGACCGCGACGACGGCGCGCGAGACGCGCGCGATCCAGATCGCCTCGTCGACGTCCTCGGGGCCGTGCGGCACCAGCGAGCTGCCCCAGATCACCGGAGACGTGTCGTCGATCACGATCGCTGCGAGCGCCCGCGCGCGCTGCGCGAGCACGTCGAGCGCGTCGTCGAGATCGTGACCGACGCCGACGCGCTGCGGGGGCGAGCTCTGCGGCGTCTCGACACCGAGGACGGGATCGCGCGCGAGGCTCGCGAACGACTCGACCAGCGTACGCAGCTTCGCGCGCAGCTCGGCGACGTCCTCGGGCGGCGTGTCGAAGACGGCGACGACGCGGATGCCGCCCGGCATCGTGCCCCAGATCGCATCGGGTGAGGGATCACGCCCGCCGATCTCGCCGCGCACGTCGTCGGCGCCGAGCTCGCGGCGGACGTACTCGAGAAATCGAAGGAGGGCCTGCATGAGCGGGCGAATCCTACACCGAACGGCGGATCCCTGCCGCCGACATCTGCAACGGCCGGCCCGGCGGCGACCGAGCGGTTGCGCGCGGCGAGAAGCGCCGCCACGTATGGCGCGTGCATCGCTTCGGCTCGCTCGCGCTCTCGCTCCTCGTCGTCGCATGCGCGCAGCACGGCGCGCCGGCGGAGGGCGCCAGGTCCACCACGAGCGGCGCGGAATCGGCCGGAGGAGACGTCGTGGGAGCGACCTCGCGAGAAGAGATCGAGTCGGCGCTGCCGGCGTGGCGAGAGGCCGCGGCGCGCGCGGACGTCGAGGAGGAGACGTCGCGCTCGCTCGCGAGCGTGCCGCCGGGCGCCGAGGTGATCGTCTATCTCGGGACGTGGTGCGGTGACAGCCGGCGCGAGATCGCGCGGCTCTTCCGCGCGCTCGAGCTCGTCCCGGAGCCGTATCCGTTCACGGTGTCGTGGATCGGGGTGGATCGCGCGAAGACGGCGCCGGGGCACACCGAGGGCGCGGACGTGCGCTTCGTGCCGACGATCGTGGTGCGGCGCGACGGCGCCGAGGTCGGCCGGATCGTCGAGAGCGCGCCGCGCGGCGTCGAGCGAGAGCTCCTCGATCTGCTGACCGGCGCGACGCAGGGCGTGATCAGCGCCCGCACCGACCTGTGATCGATCACGGGGTCGCGCCGTCGATCGCGAGCCGCAGCGTCAGCGCGATCACGTGCAGCTCCCCCGAATATCGGGCGAGCGGCGCGTCGTCGCTGGTCGACTCGCGGCCGAGGAACGCGACGTACGAATAGCTCACGTCGACGCCGAGCTCTCGCGTGATGTCGAAGCCGACGCCGAGCGTCACGCCGAAGCGGCCCATGTCGGGCGAGCTCGGCGCGAGCGTCTCTGCGGGCGCCGCGTCCATGTCGTAGAAGAGCCCGGCGCGCGCGTGCAGCCACTCGATCGGCGTCACCTCGCCGCCGAGGCGGAACACCCACGTGTCGCGCCACCCGAGCGGCACGTCGCTGTCGCTCGTGCTCTCGCTCTCGAAGTCCACGCGCTGCCGATCGCGCACGCTCCACGCGGTGAAGCCCACGTCGGCGAAGACACCGAATTCGCGCTGCTGCCACGCCGCGCCGAGCGTCAGGCGATCGGGGATCACGATCTCCGACGATGCGCGCTGATCGGGCGCGCGCCCGAGGAACGGATCGGGCACCGTGAAGTCTGCGTCGCCGCTCGCGCGCATCCACGTGCGGCTCTTGTACGTCAGCCCCAGCGCGAGCTCCGGCGTCGCCTGCCAGAACACCGACGCGTCACCGCCGACGCCCGCGCCCCACAGGAGCACGTGCACGTTCCCCTGCACGTCGATGAAGTCGAGATCGCGGCTCGTCTCCGCGCGCGCCACGTCGACGTGCGCGCCGATCGACACCCGCACGTCCGGGAAGTCGCGCAGCAGCCCGTGCTCGCCCCCGAGGCGCAGCGCGAAGAACGGCGCCGCGCGGAACACGAGCAGCGCCGAGCTCATCGCCTCGAACCGACCCCACCAGCGATCCGGCCACGTCACGCTCGTGCCGTGAGAGATGCCGAGATAGGCGCCGACCGCCCACTCGTTCTCCGCATACGAGAGGTGCAGGTGCGGCGGCGGCGACACGTTCGACGCGGTCGTCGTGCGCTCCATCGGATCGTCGATGCCCTCGATCGTGATCGTCGGGATCGCGAGCAAGAGGCCGAGGCCTCCGCGGAACCCGCCGCGATCCGCGAGCGCCGCCGGGTTGTAGAACGCCGCCGAGGGATCGTCGCGCCGCGCAGTCCCGGCGCCGCCGGTGGCAGCGGCGACCGCGCTCTGATCGGGCACCTCGAAGCCGCCGGCCCGAGCGCGCTGCGGCGCGATCGCCGTCAGGACGACCACCGCTGCGAGCACGATCCGTGATGCCGAGCGCATCAGCCTTCCTCCTCGACGTCGATGGGGATGATCACTTCGTCGTGCGCCGTCGGCGGCGTCGCGTCGGCAGGTCGCGGGACGACGGGCGCTCTCATCGGCGCGGGTGTCGGATCGCGTCGCACGCCCGGATCGGTGGTGATCCCGGTCGCGCTCGAGGTCGCGCTCGAGCTCCGGTCGAGCCCGATCTCGCCCGAGCGCGGCACACCGGGGACCGAGCTCCGTCGGGCGCGTGCGTACCGTCGCGACGTGATCTGCACGACGATCTCGGTCGCGACCGCGCCGCCGATCACCGCGGTGACGATCGCCTGCGTCGCGGGGCTCTCGTACAGCGTGCGCGCGGTGACGACGAACGCGAGCGCGAGCGCTCCCATCGGCGGCGTGACGAGATCGGGATCGGAGATGTCGGCGAGGCCGGGATGCTGCGCCTCCTGCGGCATGCGCCGCGCGGTGCGCGCGCCGAGCCAGCGACCGAGCACCCGCGCGAGCACGAACACCGGCAGCAGCGCCCATCCGTGCCAGTCGTCCACGCGCCAGAGCGCGCCGACGACGACCAGGAACACCAAGTAGATCGGGCGCTCCAGGCGCGCGAACGCTGCCGACAGCCGCGGCTTGTCGCCCCCCGGCATGTTCTTGAGCAGGATGCCCGCGAGGAAGCACACCACGAGCGGCGGCAGCGAGAAGAAGCCCGCCATCCCGGCGGTGAAGCAGACGCTGCCGAGCAGGAGCGCGGTGCTCTCGGCGGCCGACTCGGTGCCGCGGAGCACCGCGTACATCACGAGCCCCAGCGTCGCCGCCATCCCGAACGTGACGAAGAGCCAGCCCACCCCGGGCAGCTCCCATCCCCCGCGCGCTGGATGCAGCCACGCGAACAGCATCGCCAGCGCGACCACGCCGACGACGTCGTCGAGCACCGCCACCGTCTTGGCGAGCTCGAGCGCGCGCGCGGACACGCGCGACCCTGCGATGCGCTCGATCGTCGGCGCCGAGAGCGCGCCCGCGAGCGCGAGGATCGCGGAGTCGCGCGCGAGCGTCGACATGCTCGGGCCGAGGCCCATCAGGAAGAGCAGCGCGCCGCAGCTCACCGCGATCGTCGCGAAAGAGGTGCCGGTCAGCAGGATCACCACCGACGACGTGCCCCTCGGCACCTCGTCCATCGCGGCCCCCTCGAACTGGAACCCGGTGTGGAAGCCGATCCAGCCGAGCCCGAACTGCAGCAGCGGCGTCAGCGCGGTCAGCACCTCTTCGTTGAGGATGTCGACGCCGGGCGCGCGGGCGATCAGGCCGAGCACCACGAACGGTAGGCCGCTCGTGACGACCTGTGAGATCCCCATCCGCTCTTCCCACTGGCGCACCCGCGGATGCGAGCCGATCCACGCGAGCGCGAGCAGCGCGATCAATCCGAGCAGCGTGCGGATGACGCGGCTGCCCGCGACATCGCCGCTGAGCGCGGCCTCGACCGCCTCGCCGAGCTCGCCCTCGGCCGGGGGCCCCGGCGTGAGCCCGACGATCGGCAGGAGCCCGGCGTCGGGCGCGCCC
>JALYRN010000725.1 GCA_030855295.1 Myxococcota bacterium
GTTGTCGCATGCGTGTCGATCTCGTCGTGGGCGCCGCCTTCACCTGTTTCTCCTTCGTCATGCTGAGCGGGATCGCAGCGGCAGTGTTCGCGGTTCTGCGCTGGCAGCGGCGGAAGCTACTCGCCCAGGCTGCCGCGCTCGGCGTCGCGACGATTTCCCTCGCCCGTGATCGCGAAGCGGTCGGCTGGGCAGCGCGGATGATCAGCATGTTCTTGTCGCCACCCGACCATCGCGCGGGTGCTCGCACGCGGTTCGATTCGGCGTGGTCGGAGCGCGTGCTCGGCGCGCGCGACGCCAGGAGCGGGGTCGAGGTTGCCTTGCTCATGAACACGGCTCTACACGTGGTGACCGGGTTCATGTTCGGAACGATGTTCGTGATCGGTGTGATCGGAATCATCGTGAACGTCGCCCTCCGACGGTGACGCCGTCGAATCGGCTCACATCCGCGCTCTCTCAAAGACCCGCGAACTGCGCGATCGTCAGAGGACGTTCTGGACTTGCTCGCGCATGCGCTCGACGTCGGCCTTGAGCTCGACGACGAGGTGGGCGATGTCGGAGTCGGCGCTCTTGGCGCCGATGGTGTTCGCTTCGCGCGCCATCTCCTGCAGGAGGAAGTCGAGGCGGCGGCCGAGGGCCTCGGGCGAGTCGCCCGCGAGCAGCGTCCGGAACTGATCGGCGTGGCTGCGCAGGCGCGTGCACTCCTCGGTGACGTCGCAGCGATCCGCGAACACCGCGATCTCCTGCTCGAGGCGGCCCTCGTCGATGGGGAGCGCGCCCGACTGCAGGAGGAGCTTCTCGATGCGCTCCTGCAAGCGGCGCCGCGCGGACTCGACGGTCTCGGGCACGCGCTCCTCGATCTGCGCGACGTGCTCGACCAAGCGCTCGACGCGATGGCCGAGGTCCGCGGCGAGCGCCGCGCCCTCGCGGGCTCGCATCTCGGCGACGCCACGACACGCCTGCTCGATGGCCCGCGCGAGGCCGTCGCGCGCTGCGCGGAGATCCGGAAGACCTCGCGCGACGAAGAGATCGGGCACCGAGGAGAGCAGCGAGAGCGGCAGCGGCTCCCGCGGCGACAGCGCGTCGCGCAGGGCGAGGAGCTGCTCGTACGCGGTGCGCGCGCGCGCGACGTCGAGCACCGGCGCGCCGAGCGCGTCCCCCGAGAGGCGCCCGGTCACCTCGATGCGACCGCGGCCGAGCAGGTTGCGCACCTGCTCCTCGACGAAGCTGCTGTGCTCGAGGAGCTCGGTCGGGAGCCGGACGCGCACCTCGAGGTAGCGATGGTTGACCGAGCGGATCTCGATCTGGACGCGACCAGGGCCGAGCGCCGCCTCGCCGAGGCCGTGCCCGGTCATGCTGCGCAGGCTGGAGCTCCCGCTGTCGTGCATCTCCCCCCCAGGAGCCGCCGGCTCAGATCAGGTCAGGCGCTTGTTGCGCTTGATCTGCTCCATCACGCGCCCGTACTCGGTCTCGAAGGCGGCCGTGCCCTCTTCGAGGTTCTTGATCTTGCCGCGGACCTCTTTGTCGAGCTCCTGCTCGACGTCCATGTGCTTGCGCAGGATCGTCGTGATCTTCTTCCGCAAGACGTTGTCGTCCGCGAAGATCTCCTCGACGTTCGCGCTGTGGAAGAGGATCTCGAGGATCTGCTCGACGAGGTACGGCAGCGTGTCCTCGCCGGTCGCGAGCCGCAGGTCCTTCGCGACCTGACCCTTCATCTTGCCGAGCTCACCGTAGGTGAGGCCGCGGATCTCCATCCGGTTCTTGGCCTCGTCGGTGACCTTGCGCTCCTGCCGGAGGTACTCCTTCAGGACCGACTCGATGTCGGCCTGGACCTCCACCGGTGCGGCCGTCTCGACGTCGCCGTTCTCGGAGAGCGACTTGACGACTTCCTGGGCGATGGTCGGGATCTTACCGCTGAAGAGACGCATACGGGTCGCGCACCGTAGTGCCGAGCCGGTATCGCGTCAACGACCGCTCGCACGGGCCTTCCCGAATCGGCTCGCCCGCTCCGGGCGCTTCCGTCCGCACGCGCAGCGCGCGCTCCCGTCCGCGCCCTCCGGGCGAGCACTCCTGTGTGGGCTCAGTCAGAGGCGCCTGCCGCCAGGCGCTGCTCCATGCGCGAGATCAGCTCGTCCCAGCCGTTCTGCGAGATGATGCGATTGAACTGCGTGTGGTAGTTCCGCACCAGGCTGACGCCGTCGGTGTTCACGTCGAAGACGCGCCACGCGCCGCCGCTCTGGTGCATCGAGTACGCGATCTCGACCGGCGGCTGTCGCCTCTCGGTGCGCGAGCGCGCCTCGGTGCGCACGACGATGCCGTCGGCGATCGAGTCCTCGGTCGTGTAGCGCACCTCGTAGTCCTGGATGCGCTCGAGGTTCGCCTCGTAGTTGCGCTCGACCAGCTGGCGCAGGAGCGACACGAACTGCTCGCGCTGCTGCGGCGTGCGGCCATCCCAGTGCGATCCGAGCGCGCGACGCGAGAGCTCCTGGTAGTCGAGCAGCTCGCTCAGGATGCGCGTGACCTCGGCGCTGCGGCGCGTGCGCTCGGCGTCGGTGGTCGGCGCGCGGCGCATGATGCGGCTGACGTCGTCGTGGCGCTGCTTGAGGAAGCGCGATGCGGAGCCCTCCTGCGCGGACGCGCCGGTCGGCATGGCGAGGAGGAGGCCGAGCGCGAGCAGGGCGCCGGAGAGGAGGGGAAGCAGCGTGCGCATGGGCATGGGTCGGGCTCTCGGACGGGGCGACCGGGCGGGGGATTCATCAGTCACAGGCTTCCTCCCAGCGCTCGGTCACGGTCATCGCAGAGGCGCGCTCGAGGTTCGCGAGCGCGGTGTTGTAGTCGTGGATCGCCTGCAGATGCGAGTAGCGCGCCGTGAAGTACGATCGCACGGCGTCGACGAGATCGGTGGTCTCCGCGGTGCCGAGCTCGACGGCCTGCGCGGCCGTGATGAACCACGAGCGCGTCGCGCGCCTTCCGCGATCGAACGCTTCCTCGCGGGCGCGCGCCTCGATCACGGTGTTGTACGCGTCGGTGATCTCGAGCTCCATCCCGCGGCGCGCCTCGTCGAAGCGCGCCCGCACGTCGTCGAGCAGCGCGCTCTCGCGATCGACGCGGTACGCGTTGCCCCAGAAGTCGAGCGACCACCGCAGCGCGATGCCCGCTCCGATGTTCATGTAGTTCGCGGGATCGATGATGAACGGGTTGGTCTGATCGGTGATGCCGGGCGCGTAGCTGATCGCGAATCGATACGTCAGCGCGAGGTCGGGCCAGAAGCCGGCGCGCGCGAAGTCGAGGCTCGCCTCGCGCGCGCGCTGCGCGGCCTCGAGCATGCGCACCTCGGGGCGATCGCTCATCGCGGCCGTGACGTAGCGAGTCAGCGGGCGCAGGCGCGCGGAGGCGACCGAGATCGGGCACTCCGGCACGCGGAAGTTGCGCACGCCGCTGAGGATCTGCAGCGCCGTGCGCGAGCTCGCCTCGAGGTGCACCGCCTGCGCCTCGCGCGCGCGCACCTCGGCGAGCGCGGCCTGCAGGCGATAGCGGTCCATCTCGGTGACCTCGGGATCGCCCTCCGCGAGACGATCCTCGGTGCGCTCGATCGCTTCCTCGAGGCGCGGCACGCCCTCGTGGAGCATCTGCTGGAGATCGAGCGCGAGCTGGAGCGCGAAGTACGCGCGGCGCACGTCGAAGAGGAGCTGCGCGCGGACGCGCGAGCGATCGGACTCGGCAGCGCGGATGCCGGCGCGGGCCGCCTCGCGGGCGGCGCCGAGCTTGCCGAACGTCCAGAGCGGGATCGCGCCCTCGAAGTTGAAGCCGAGCACCGGCTGCCACGGGTTCGAGAGCGGGACCTGGGCGTCGGGCGAGAAGATCGGGCTGCCGCGCGCCTCGGGCGCGAGCGTGAAGCCGGCGGTGATCCACGACTGGAAGTAGGGAGTGACCCACGCCTCGTCGAGCTGCGCGCGCGCCGCGCGGATGCGGGCGTCGGCGGCGCGGACGCCCGGATAGCCGCGCTCCGCCGCGCGGAGGAGCTTGCCGAGATCGTAGACCGGCGGGCGCGAGCTCGGCTCCTCGACGGCGTCGTCGTCGGGCGCGATG
>JALYRN010000726.1 GCA_030855295.1 Myxococcota bacterium
CCGCCGTGGTAGGCGACGACCAGGAGCGTGTCGCCCGAGGCGGCGATCGCGGTGCGCACGGTCGCGCCGTCGTGGAGCTCGACCTCGCGCCCCGCGGCGAGCGATGCGGTGACTCGGGCGGCGCGCTGATCGCCGGACTCCCGCCACGTGGTCGTGACGGTGACGAGGCCGGCGTCGAGCGCGCGCATCTCGCGGGTCGGGCCGAGATCGACCGGCTGCGCGAGCGCGGATGGCACGAAGGAGAGGAGTGAGATCGCGACGACGAGCGTGGTGCGCACCCCGCGGAGTGGCTGCGAACCGGCCCGATGTGACCAGGAGACCGAAGCCGACCGCCCCCGAGGATGCTGAACACTTGCTCCGGAGAGGGGACCATCCGTACAGTGGCGGCATGTCGGGCCCGCCTGTCTCCAAGGTTCCTGCCGCGAGCGACCCTCCCTTCGCACGCCCACCCTCTCCTTGGAAAGGCTCGCGCGGCCTGCCGGCCGTGCTCGACGCCTGGCGCGACGACCCGGGCATCCGGCGGAACATCGCGCTCGAGCACGTCGTGCCCGCGCGCGAGGCGCGCTACGCCGACATGCCCGAGACGCTCCATCCACTGCTGCGCGAGGCGCTCGGCCGCCGCGGCATCGAGCGTCTCTACTCGCACCAGACCGAGGCGTTCGAGCATGCGTCCGCCGGGCGCAGCGCAGTGGTCTCGACGCCGACCGCGTCGGGCAAGAGCCTCTGCTACCACCTGCCCGTCCTCGATCGTCTCGCGCGCGAGCCCGACGCCCGAGCGCTCTATCTCTTCCCGACCAAGGCGCTCTCGCGCGATCAAGAAGCCTCGCTCCGCGAGCTGATGAAGGACGTCGGCCTGACGCACGGCGCGGTCACCTACGACGGCGACACGCCGGGCGATGCGCGCCGCGCCGCGCGCGAGCGCAGCGGCATCTTGCTGACGAACCCCGACATGCTCCACGCGGGCATCCTCCCGCACCACGCGAGCTGGGCGCGCTTCTTCGCGTGCTTGCGCTTCGTGGTCGTCGACGAGCTGCACACGTACCGCGGCGTCTTCGGCTCGCACCTCGCGAACGTCCTGCGGCGCCTCTCGCGCATCGCGCGTTTCCACGGCGCCGATCCGGTCTTCGTCTTCGCGTCGGCGACGATCGGCAACCCGCGCGAGCACGCGCAGCGCATGGTCGGTCGCGAGGTCGCGCTGGTCGGCGAGAGCGGCGCGCCGAGCGGTCCGCGGCACGTCGTCGTCTACAACCCGCCGGTCGTCAACGCCGAGCTCGGCATCCGCGCGAGCTACCTGAAGACCGCCGTCTCGATCACCGCCGACCTTCTGCGCGCGCAGGTGCCGACGCTGGTCTTCGGCGATTCGCGCAACGGCGTCGAGGTGATGCTCAAGTACCTGCGCGATCGCCTCGCGGCCGACCGCCTCGATCCCGACTCCATCCAGGCTTATCGAAGCGGTTATCTGCCCGAGACGCGGCGGCGCATCGAGCAGGGCCTGCGCAGCGGCGCGATCCGGGGCGTGGTGGCGACGAACGCGCTCGAGCTCGGCATCGACATCGGCTCGCTGCAGGCGGTCGTCTGCGCGGGCTATCCGGGATCGATCGCAGCGCTCTGGCAGCGCTTCGGTCGCGCGGGGCGGCGCAGCGATCCCTCGCTCGCGGTCCTCGTCGCGTCGAGCCAGCCGCTCGATCAGTACGTCGCGCGCGAGCCGCAGTTCGTGATCGGCACGCCGGTCGAGCACGCGCGCGTCGATCCCGACAACGTCGAGATCCTCGTGCAGCACCTCAAGTGCGCGGCGTTCGAGCTGCCCTTCGAAGAGGGCGAGACGCTCGGCGACGTGCCCGCCGCGGCGGTGAAGGACGCGCTCGACTACCTGGCGCAGCACCAGGTCGTGCACGCCGCGCCGGGCCCCAACGGCAAGCAGCTCTACCACTGGGCGACCGACGCGTACCCCGCGACCCACGTCAGCCTGCGCAGCGTCGGCTGGGACAACTTCGTCGTGATCGATCTCGATCAGGACCAGACGATCGCCGAGATGGACTGGCGCGCGACGCACACGATGCTGCACGTGCAGGCGATCTACCAGCACGACGGCGAGCAGTACCAGGTCGAGCGCCTCGACTTCGAGAACCACAAGGCGTTCGTCCGGAAGGTGAAGCCCGACTACTACACGACCGCGATGACCTACACGCGCATCGCCGTCGTGCACGAGGACGACGGCGCGCTGGTGCGTCTCGATCCGAGCGGCGCGGGGCTGGCGGCCGGCATCGGTGAGGTCTCGGTCGTCGAGAAGGTCGTCGGCTACAAGAAGATCAAGTTCCACACGCACGAGAACGTCGGCTACGGCGACGTGCGCCTGCCCGAGATGCAGATGCACACCAGCGCGTTCTGGCTGACGATCGACGAGGACGTGGTCACGCGCATGAGCGCCCCGCGCGCGATCGTGCTCGACGCGATCCGCGGCGTGCTGAGCGCGATGCACGTGGTCGCGGCGATCGGGCTGATGTGCGATCCGCGCGATCTCGGGCGCTCGCTCGGGGATCGCGGCGACGGTGATCTGCCGGCGAAGGGAGATCCGCTCGGGCCCGGCTTCGATCCGACGATGTTCCTCTACGACTCGGTGCCCGGCGGCGTCGGCCTCGCGCCGCGCCTCTTCGAGGATCGCGAGTCGCTGCTGCGGCGCACGCGCGCGCTGATCGAGGGCTGCCCCTGCGACGGCGGCTGCCCGGCCTGCATCGGTGCGCTCGTCTCGCCGCTGCCCGGCGCCGAGCGATCGGCTGGACCGAACGAGCTGAAGCGACTGGGGCTCGAGCTGCTCGACGCCGTCGGCGTCGGCGCGACGCACTGACTTCACAGGAGCGCTCGCCCCGGAGGGCGCGTACGGAAGCGCGCGCCGCGCGCGCGGACGGAAGAGCCCGGAGCGGGCGAGCCGATGCTCGGAAAGACGGAAGACGACGATGGCCCTCGATCTGAAGCGCAAGCTCGCACGCCTCGGCGCGCCCGCCGCGCCGGCCGCGCCCCCGGCGTCACCGACCACCTCCGCGCCGCCCTTCGCTCCTCCGGTCGCGCCCTTCGACCTCGAGCGCATCGCGCGCATCGCGCGGATGCGCGAGCTGATCGAGCGGATGGAGTCGCGCGAGCGCATCGCCGTGCGCGCCGCCGGCCCACGCACCGGCGCGCCGCCCTCGGTCCCGCTCCCCGGTGAGGTCGAGGACACGCCGCACGGCCCGCTGCACCGCATCTCGCAGCTCCTCCAGCCCCAGCACTGCCACGGCCGCATCCCGATCGCGGGCGCGCTCGAGGTCCCGAGCGCGATCGCCGCCGCCCTCGCGCTCGATCCCGCGCTCGCGGGCATCGATCTGCGCCGCATGCTCTTCCTCGACACCGAGACCACCGGCCTCTCCGGCGGCACCGGCACCCTGCCCTTCCTGATCGGCATGGCGTGGTTCGAGGACGAGAGCCTGCGCGTCGAGCAGCTCTTCCTGCGCCGCCCCGGCGAAGAGCGCCCGCTCCTCGCGCGGCTGGCCGAGCGCATCGCCGCGAGCTCGTGTCTGGTCACCTACAACGGCAAGTCGTTCGACTGGCCGCTGCTGCGCACGCGCGCGGTGATGAACCGCGTCGCGGTGCCGACTCCCGCCGTGCACCTCGATCTCCTCCACTGCGCTCGCCGCGTGTTCGCGCGCCGCCTCGGCCAGGTCCGGCTGGTGCAGATCGAGACCGAGATCCTCGGCATGCGCCGCGAGCGCGACGTCGACGGCGCCGAGATCCCGCACCTCTACTGGGAGTTCGTGCGCGGCGCCGAGAGTTCCACGATGGCGCCGGTGATCGAGCACAACGCGAACGATCTGATCGCGCTCGCCGGGCTCCTCGCGGTGCTCGGCGAGCGCTGGCAGGACGCGCTCCCCACCCACGAGCCCGAGGATCGGCTCGGCATCGCGCGGATCGCGCTGCGCCATGGCGACCTCGATCGCGCCACGCGCTTCGCGGAGGCGGCGGCCCGCGGAGGAGGGGCGCCCGACGTCACCGTCGACGCGCTCCTGGTCGCGACCCACGCCGCGCGCGCGCGCGATCGACACGACGAAGTCCTC
>JALYRN010000727.1 GCA_030855295.1 Myxococcota bacterium
CCCGGAGCGCACGCGGGGGCGTGCGCAGGCGACGATGTGGGCGCTCCGATCGCGTGGGACTTCTCGTGTTTACCGATGGATTCATCGGTGAGTGTGGGGCGTGGAGGGCCCGGCGGCGGGGGCCCCACCCCCCGGCCCGCGAGGCCCGGACGGCCACGAGCCCAGGCGAATCCGAGGGCATGTCGATTGCTGAGCCACACGCCCGTGACGACCAGACCGCTTTTCGCGCTCGCGTGCGTGGTCGCGCTGGCGTGCCCTGGCCTCGGCTGCACGGGCTCGCTCGCCGACCCTCCCGCGGGGCCTCCCGGAACCCCCACACGCCCGGCACCGACGACGCAGACGGCGTCGGTCAGCGGCGCGCGTCGGCTGTCGCAGTCCGAGCTCGATCACACGCTGCGCGATCTGCTCGGCGACACGACGAGCCCGGCGTCGCGCATCCTCGCCGAGGACGAGTACGCCCCCTACGACAACGACTACACGACGCAGAGCGCATCCCGCGCGCTGATCGAGTCGCTGCAGTCGCTCGCGGAAGACGTCGCGAACCGCACGACCGCCGACGCGGCGGCGCGCGCGCGGCTGGTGCCGTGCACGCCGGCGAGCGCGGGCGACGTCGCGTGCTTCCGGATGTTCGTCGAGTCGTTCGTCGCGCGGGCGCTGCGGCGTCCGGTGACCAGCGTCGACGTCGACGCGTACATGCCGCTGCTCGCGTTCGCGACGGAGGAGAACGAGTACGTCGACAACGACTTCTACACCGCGGTGAACCTCGTCATCCGCGCGGTGCTCCAGGATCCGGAGTTCCTCTATCGCATCGAGGTCGGCACGCCGACGGCGGAGGCCGGCGTCGCGGATCTGAGCGATCACGAGATCGCGACGCGCATGGCGTTCCTGCTCTGGGGCACGACGCCCGACGACGAGCTGCTCGCCGACGCGGCGGCCGGACGACTGCGCGCGAGCGAGGGCCGGCGCGCGGTCGCCGAGCGGATGATGGCGCACGCGAACGCGCGCGAGCAGCTCCACCGCTTCCACGCGATGTGGCTCGGGTACCGGTCGATCCCGCTCTCGGCCGAGCTCGTCGCGGGACTGAACCAGGAGACGACGGCGCTGATCGACCGCGTCGTGTTCGAGCAGGATCGGCCGTACACCGAGCTCTTCACGCTCGGCGAGACGTACCTCGATCCGGCGCTCGCGACGCACTACCAGCTGCCGGCGCCGAGCGGCGGGGCGGCGGGCTGGGTTCCGTATCCGGCGGACAGCGGGCGCGCCGGCATCCTCTCGCACGGCAGCGTGCTCGCGGCGTTCAGCAAGTTCACGGACACCAGCCCGACGCAGCGCGGCATCTTCGTGCGCACGCGGCTGATGTGCGACTCGATCGCGGCGCCGCCGCCGACCGTCGACGTCGATCAGCCGCCCGGCGGCGAGGGCATGGAGGGCGTTTGCAAGAGCGACCGCTACACGCTGCACAGCGACATGTCGACGAGCTGCGCGGGCTGCCACATGCAGATGGATCCGATCGGGTTCGGGCTCGAGCAGTTCGACATCTCGGGTCGCGCGCGCACGCACGACGACGGCCTGCCGGAGTGCACGATCGAAGGCGTCGGCGAGCTGCCGGGCGTCGGTGAGTTCAGCGGGCCCGCGGAGCTCGGGCAGATGCTCGTCGATGCGGGCGAGATCGACGACTGCGTCGTGCGCCAGCTCTGGGAGTTCTCGGTCGGCCGCGAAGTGATGACGCTCGAGCGGACGGCGGTCGTCGCGCTGGTCGAGCAGTTCCGCAGCGGCGGTCACTCGATGCGACAGCTGATGGTCGACATGATCGCGAGCCCGCGCTTCGCGATGCGGGCGGAGGAGTAGGACATGGCGACGCGACTCTCGCGCAGGACGATGCTGCTCGGGGCAGGGGGTGTGGCGGTCGGCCTGCCGTTCCTCGAGGCGATGATGCAGGCGAGCGGCCGGGGCAGCCGGGCGCACGCGCAGCTCTCACCGACGCGCTACGCGATGGTGTTCGCCGGCCAGGCGTGCGGCGCCGACGGCTGGGACAACAACCGGTCGATGGTCGGCGGCGTACGCAACATGGAGGACGGGCACTGGATCGTGCCCCGGACGTACGGAAGCGCGTTCGAGACCACGACGCCGCTGATGCCGCTCGCGGGGCTGCGCGATCAGTTCAGCGTCGTGTCGAACATGCGCATCCCGTACTCGACCACGTCGGCCGACGGAACGGCGGTGCCGCCCGGCGGCGCGTACCGCGACTTCCACGGCGGAGGCTGCAGCCCGCTGCTGAGCGGCGTGCGATCGACCGAGGCGCGCTTCACGGCGAACGGACCGACGAGCGATCAGCTGATCGCGCAGATGCACGCGGGCATGACGACGCACGAGTCCCTCGTGCTGCGCGCGCAGCCGAGCTGG
This sequence comes from Myxococcota bacterium, assembly GCA_030855295.1. Lineage (GTDB taxonomy): Bacteria > Myxococcota_A > Polyangia > Polyangiales > Sandaracinaceae > Sandaracinus. Next base: position 2,404 of record JALYRN010000727.1, read on the forward strand.
TATCTCAGCGGATCGAGCTACTCGGGGCGCCAGTACATCAGCTACCGCGGCATGCGCGATCCGATCGAGGCGCAGGCGAGCCCGCGCACGGCGTTCGACTCGCTGTTCGGTGGCTTCGTGCCGGACGACGCCGGCGACGCGGCGCGGCTCGACTTCGAGCAGCGCGCGCGGCGCAGCGTGCTCGACGTGGTGCTCGGCAAGCGCGATCGACTGCTGGCGCGGCTCGGCGCGGCCGATCGCGTGCGCATCGAGCGGCACTTCGACGAGCTGCGCGATCTCGAGCTGCGCATCGCGGCGATCCCGCCGCCGACCGGCGGTGGGTGCGAGGTGCCGGCCGATCCGGGGACCGATCCTGCGATCGGTGGCGACAACAGCGGCGCGGGCAGTGACGACATCCGGCCGGGCGCCGGCTACAGCAACGAGCACGAGCGCGCGCGCGTGATGGCGGATCTGATCCACATGGCGTTCGTGTGCGATCTGACCCGCGTCGCGTCGCTGCAGGTCACGGTGTTCCAGAGCCACATGAGCGCGCTGCCGGTCGGCGAGATGCTCGGCACGCCGATCTACGCGGACCTGCACGAGATCGGGCACAACGGCGACGCGAACAACCGCGGGCAGTTCGCGGTCAGCACGATGATGCAGTGGCACGTCAGCCACTACGCGTACCTGATGCAGAAGATGGCCGACACGCCGGAGGGCGACGGCTCGCTGCTCGATCACTCGGTGCTCGTGTTCACGCCGGAGGCCGGCCACGGTCGTCAGCTGAACGACGCGAGCACGGAGTTCCAGACGCACAGCGTCGAGCGCATGGTGATGCTCGTCGGCGGCGGCGGCAGTGGATCGCTGAGCCGCGGCACGCACATCGACGCAGCGGGCGCGCACCCGGCGTCGTGCCTCGCGACCGCGATGCAGGCGGCGGGGCGTGAGAGCGACACGTTCGGCGAGGTGACGGGGACGATCTCCGAGCTGCTCGTCTGATCGGCGCGATGTCGAGGACGGCAGGTCGCGGCGAGGACCGTGGCCACGGCTGCTCGCGCAGCCGGGGCCGCTTTCGAGCGCAGCGAGAAAGCACCACGGCGATTGCGTCCACGCTTGCGCTCACCATGGCGCGACGACATTCTTCGCGCCATCGTGGCGACGCTCGAGAGAGTCCTGCGCGAGCTGGTGCGGCGACATGGATCGCAGATCGCGGACGAGCCGGTCACCGGGGTGCTCGGCGAGCTCGGCGAGTCTCCGGGGATGTTCGTGCTGCGCGGGCTGAGGACGATCTCGGGCGGCGCCGAGCTCGGCGCGGTGCTCGGGCATCCGCAGGCCCAATGGCGCTTCGACAAGCGCCTCCGGCCGGCTGAGCGCACCGCCCTGCTCGACGATCTCGCCAAGTGGTCGCGCGCGCGCAGCGAGGCGGGCCGCGCGCGGCTGGCCCACGCGCGCGAGACGGCGACCGCGTCCGCCGAGGAGGAGCTCGTCACGTGGGCGCGCGAGCTCGGGGTCGAGCCGCTCCTGTCGAGCCCGGTGGCGGCGATCGCGCCGTTCGTCGAGGGAGGGCCCTGGGTCGCCGACACCATCCGCTATTTCGCGGGGGGCGACGTCAAGAGCGCGGCGCTCGGCCGGACCACCGCCAAGTCCGTCATGGCCGCGGCGCTCACCGCGGCGGCCCGGCGCTATCTCGAGCAC
>JALYRN010000093.1 GCA_030855295.1 Myxococcota bacterium
CGCGCGGCGCGAACGCCAGCCGCGCACCGGCCGCCGTGCGCGCGAGCGCGAGCGTGGTGCGCGCATGCGCGCCGTAGCCTTCGCCGGCGTCCTCGTAGAGCACGAAGCGGGTCTCGCGATCGGCGGGGTAGAGATCGATCCGCGGCGCGTCGCCCCGGAGCTCGCCGGTGTGCGCGACGTCGCCGTCGGTGCGCGGGAGGATCGCGCCCTCGCGCACGAAGATCGGCAGCGCCGCGAGCGTCGCGTTCACCTCGATGGTCGCGGGGCCTTCCCAGATCGCACCGGAGTCGAGCTCGTACCAGCGGCCCGCCGGCAGACGCACCGCACGCGTGGTCGCGCCCTCGTCGAGCAGCGGCGCGACGAGCAGCCACGGCCCGAGCATCGCCTGGTCGTCGATCCGCCGGAGCGACGCGTCCTCGAAGTGCTCGAACGCCATCGCGCGCAGCGGCGGCGCGCCGTCGCGCGCGTGCTCGTCCCAGAGCGAGTAGAGATACGGCATCAGCGCGTAGCGCTCTCGCATCCGCGCGCGAGAGATGTCCTCGACCTCGACGCCGAAGCTCCACGGCTCCTGATCGGGCACGCCGTTCGTCACGTGCCCGCGAAAGAACGGCGAGATCGCGCCGAGCGCCATCCAGCGCGCGAAGAGCTCGGGGCTCGGCCTCCCGGAGTAGCCGCCGACGTCGCTGCCGACGAAGGGCACGCCCGACAGGCCCATCCCGAGCAGCATCGGGAGCACCTGCCGCAGGCTCCACCACGTGCTCGGCGCATCGCCGGTCCACACCGCGGCCGAGCGCTGGATGCCGGCGTAGCCCGCGCGGCACAGCACGAAGGGGCGCCGCTCCGGGAACGCGGCGCGCAGTCCGTCGACCGTCGCGCGCGCTTGATGCAACGCGTACACGTTGTGGCCCTCGGCCATCGTCGTCGCGATCCCGTCGCCGTCGATCGCGAGGTGGCTCGGCACGGTCGTCTCGCCGCCGCTCTCGGGGAAGGTCGTCGGCTCGTTGACGTCGAGCCAGATGCCGCCGATGCCGCGCGCGCCGAGCGCCGCGATCTGCTCCGCCCAGAACGTGCGGGCCGCGGGCAGCGTGAAGTCGAGGAACACCGAGGAGCCCGCCCACGTCGCGTCGGTGTACGGCGCGCCGTCGGTGTCGCGCAGCACGAGCGCGTCGCCGACCGCGCGATCGTAGACGCGCCAGCCCGGATCCTCCTTCAGGCCCGGGTCGGCGATCACGACGAGGTGGAAGCCCTGCGCGTCGAGCCGTGCCGCGAGGCCCTCGGGATCCGCGAAGCGCACCGGGTCGAAGGTGAAGGTGCGGAACTCGCGCATGTGCTGGATGTCGAGCCAGAGCGCGTCGGACGGGAGCTCGCGTCGTCGCAGCTCACCCGCGAGCTGGTCGATGCGCGCGGCGTCGGGATAACCCCAGCGCGACTGGTGATAGCCGAGCGACCAGCGGGGCGGGATCGGCGTGCGACCCGTCAGCGCGGTGTAGCGGCGCACGACGTCGCGCGGCGTCGGGCCGGCGATCACCCACTGATCGAGCTCGGGCCCGGCGCTTCGGATCTCGTAGCGATCGGGATCGCTCGCCGCGAGATCGAATTCGAGCCGGTGCGCGACGTCGGTGAAGAGCCCGTACGCGACGTCGCCACGCACCCCGACGAAGAACGGGATCGAGAGGTAGAGCGGATCGGCGTCGGGCGGGAAGCCGCCGAGCGCGGAGTCGTACGCGTCGGTGTTCCACATCGTGACGCGGCGACCGCGGGCGTCGAGCGGCCCGGTGCGCTCGCCGAGGCCGAGGAACGCCTCGTCCCGCGGGGTGACGCGCAGCACGCGATCGGGGCGCGTCATCCCCTCGGCGCTCGCGTCCTCGAGCAGCACGCGGCCGTCGCGATCGCGCACCGAGACGCGCATGCCCTCGCGCGCGATCGTGATCGCGAGCGCGTCGGTGCAGATCTGCCCCTGCGCGCCGTCGTCGTCGTGCGAGAGCACGATCTCGGACGCGGGCGTCATCGACGTGACCGGCGCGACGAGCGCGAAGGAGCGCTCGAGCGGGTGCTGCCCGGCGCGACGTAGCGCACGCGCGCGAGGCCGTCGTCGAAGAGCCAGACGTGCACGTCGCGCCCGTCGCCCCGCGCGATCAGGTGATGCGCGACGTCGGCGGCGGCGATCCACGAGGGCAGGCCCTCCCGCGCGCCACACGAGGAAGGATCGATGCGGGCGTCGTCGTGGGGCATGGCGTCGTCGGGGCGGGTCGCGTCGTCGCTGGCATCGCCGTCTCGGGCACTGCCGTCCGCGGTGCCGGCGTCGGCATCCACGTGCGCACCGCCGCAGCCGACCACCAGCACGAGCGCGAGCAGGGGCGCGCTCGCCCGCCCTGGGTTGTTCCGCATCGACGATTGATATCGCAGGCAGACGGCGGCGTCACTCCGGCCAGAGTGACTCGTCGCGGGGGCGCTGGCTGCGGCGATCGTGAGTTGCGCGCGCAACGATAGGAGTTGCGTACGCAACCATTCGCGCCCAACGTCGGTCGATGCTGGATGCGTCCACCACGTCTCGTCGCGCGCTGGAGCTGCGCGATGCGCTGCAGCGCGTGATCCGTGCGAGCGGCGCGCTCGATCCCGATCGCACGGCGTGCGGCGTCGAGCTGCCGCCCTCGCACGCGCACGCGCTGATGGTGCTCGCGCAGTCGAGCGAGCGCGCGCTCTCGCAGCGAGACGTCGCGCGCGCGCTGGGCCTCGACAAGAGCAGCGTCGCGCGGCTCTGCCAGAAGATGACGGAGGCTGGGCATCTCGAGCAGTCGCGCGATCCCGACGACGCGCGCTTCGTCCGCCTCGTGCTCACCGCGAAGGGCCGGCGCGCGGCCAGCACGGTCGAGCGCGCGAGCCTCGATCGTCACGACCGCCTGCTCGCGGCGATCCCGCGCGCCGAGCGAGCGCGCGTCGTGTCCGCGCTCGAGACGCTCGCCGATGCGATGTCGGGCCTCGCGCCCGGTGCAGGTGACGAATGAGGAACGCGGCGACGATCGTCCTCACGAGTCTGCTGCTCGCGTGTGGATGCGAGACCCCGCCGACCGGCGACACGGACCCGGCGCCGACGGTCGCCGCCGGCGCGCCGGCCAGCGCGGCGCAGCACGAGCTCGCGGCGCTCGACGATCGCACGCCGGTCCCACTCCTGCCGCCGATGGCGGCACACCAGCGGGAGCAGATGCGCGATCACCTCGCGGTCGTGCAGGAGATCACGGCTGCGCTGGCGCGCGACGATCTCGACGCGGCCGCGACCTCCGCGTCGCGGATGGGCACCAGCGACTCCATGACCGCGATGTGCTCGCACATGGGCGCGGGCGCGCCCGGGTTCACCGAGCGCGCGCTCCAGATGCATCAGCGCGCCGATGGGATCGCGGAAGCCGCCCGCGCCGGCAGTCGCACCGCCACGCTCGCGGCGCTCTCCGAGACCCTGGCGACGTGCACGAGCTGCCACGCGACGTACCGTCAGGAGATCGTCGATCACGCGCGCTGGACCGAGCTGACGAGCCGATCCTCGGACACGCACTGAGGGCAGCTCGCGCCCTCACGCCGGCACCGGGCGGACGGCGTTCCACACGATCATTCGCAGGTCGGCGAGATCGAAGGGCTTCGACACCGGCCCGATCGCGCCCAGCGCGCGCGTGCGCTGCTCGGTCCCCGGCTCCGCGTACGCGGTGGTCACGACGACGGGCGGGCGCTCCGCCCACCGCGCCGTGCGCGCGAGCACCTCGAAGGCGCCCATCCGCGGCATCACGAGGTCGGTCACCACGAGGTCGCAGCGCATCAGCCCTCGCGCCGCACATTCGAGCGCGCGCAGGAGACCGTCGCCGTCGGCGACGGCGATGACCTCGAAGCCGTCGGCCTGGAGCACCTCGACGACCACGTCACGGAAGGCGAGGTCGTCGTCGGCGACCAGCGCGCACAGACCTTCGAACGGACGAATCGTCGAGGTGCTCACGGATGCTTCTCCTCAGCGGCTGTGTCTCTCGATCGCGCGCTCCCGTCCGGTCCCTCCGGGCGAGCACTCCTGCCTCCTCAGCGGCTGTCTGAAAATCGGCTCGCCCGCTCCGGTCGCTTCCGTCCGCGCGCCGAGCGCGCTCCCGTACGCGCCCTCCGGGGCGAGCACTCCCCCTCCGGGGCGAGCACTCCTGCCTCCTCAGCGGCTGCCTGCGGGCGGGGTCGGCTCGACGCGCCGATCGCGCGCCATCGCAGCTGCGTCGTGGCCGCTCGACCACTCTTCGCCGACGCTGCGCACGCGGACGCGCTCCGCCTCCACGCCGGCGCCGACCAGGTACTGCTGCACCGCGCGCGCGCGCCGATCGCCCAGCGCGAAGTTGTACTCCTCGGTGTCGCGGTGATCGGCGCCACCGACCAGGGTCACCGCGTCGCTCGGACGTCCGCGGAGACAGGTCGCGTCGCGCGCCAGCGACTCGCGTGCGCGCGCGTCGAGGCCGTTCGAGTCGTCGTCGAAGTAGACCGACGAGAGCGCGCAGCCTCCCTGCCCGCTGCTGCCGTCCTGTCGTGATGCGGTGGAGCGATCGCGACCGTCGGACGCGCCGACGCGAGCGGGCGTCGTCTCGGCGGCGGCAGGCGGCGGTCCGCCGCAGGCGGCGAGCGAGAGGGCGAGCGAGAGCGATGAAGAGACGAACAGAACCGAGCGCATGGGGCGACCTCCGGGTTGGCGGGAGCCCGCAAAGCACCTCTCGTGCCCGCTCAGGTTTCATCGCGCGACCGCGGGATCTCCTCTCGTCTCCACGACTGTCGCGCTGCGTCGCCGCGACGGAGAGCTGCATCCTGCGACTCGATCGCAAGCTGCGACGCGTCGTCTGCGAGCACGCTGGTCACGCGGCGCGGGAGTCGGATGCGGAAGCGCGCACCGCGGCCGGGCTCGCTCTCGACGTCGATGCGGCCGCCGTGCTCGCGCACGATCCCTTCGACCACGGAGAGCCCGAGCCCGGTGCCCTCGCCCGTGGTCTTCGTCGTGAAGAACGGCTCGAAGAGCCGCTCGCGGTGCTCGGGCGCGATGCCCGGCCCGGCGTCGACGACGTCGATCCACACCTCTTCGTTCGGTCTCTCGGGCGCGACGCGCACCCCGAGCGACACGATGCCGCCCTCGGGCGACGCATGCGTCGCGTTCACGAGGAGATTCGTGACGGCCTGCTGGATCTGCCGGGGATCGATCCAAGCTTCGAGCTCGGGCTGCGCGGCGTCGAGCTCGATCGTGATCGAGCGCTTGCGCGCCATCGGCTGCAGCCACTGGACGGACTCGCGCACCGCGCGCACGAGGTCGGTCTGGAAGCGATCGGGCGGGTCACGCCGCGCGTAGTCGAGCAGGCCGCGGATGATGCCGGTCATGCGATCGCACTGCCCGACCATCACCTCGGCGAGCTCGCGGACGCGCGCCTCCGAGACCGAGCCGTCGGCGACCATCGACGCGCGCGCGCGCACCACGTTGAGGGGCGTCCCGAGCTCGTGCGCGATCGTCGACGCGAGCTGGCCCACGGTGCGCAGTCGGTCGGCGTGCCGGAGCTGCTCGAGCGCGCGCATCTTCGCCTCGGTCTCGCGATCGAGCCGCGTGCGTGCCTCGCCGAGCCGCTCGCACATCTCGTTCATCGCGCGCGCGACGTCGCGGATCTCGTCGTCTTGCCGCACGTCGAGCGGACCCTCGAGATCGCCCTCACCGATGCGGCGTGCCTTGTCGGCGAGCCGCCTCAGCGGCCGCGCGACGAAGAGCGTGCCGAACGCCAGCGTCAGGCCGACGCAGAGCGCGATCAGCAGCGTCGTCGTCGCCGCCGCGCGCACGAGCGTGCGCTCGACGTGGTCCTCCTCGGTCTCCAGCGACTCGTCGATCTCGATCGCGCCGCGGCGCGCGGCCGGGAGATCCACGGGCGTGTAGCTGAGCATGTGCGGCTCGTCGCCTGCGGTCGCGATCACCTCGGAGCGCGTGGTGGTCCCGTCGTCGGGCACCAGATCGCGGCGCTGTGGCGCCTCCGGATGGTCGTGCGTCGCGGCGGGGCCGACCCAGCGGATCGTCGCGTGGCTCGTCCGCAGGTTCAGCTCCTCGACGATCTCGCGCGCCCGGGCCTCCCCCTCGGTGCGCCAGATCAGCTCGACCGCGGTCGCGAGGCTGCGCCCCGTGACGTCGTGATCGCGCCGCATGTCGTCGCGATAGGTCGTCACGTCGCCGCGCACCCGGAAGTACGCGTTCACCGCGAGCACGAGGCAGATGCCGAGACCGATCGCGATCGAGAGCTTCCGAGTGAGCTTCATGCGCCCGCCGGAGCGATCATCCCTCGTCGCGCTCCGGGACCTTCCATCGATCGAGCTTACGATAGAGCGTGCTGCGGTCGACGCCCAGGACCTGCGCGGCGACCTTCTTGTTGCCGCCGACCGCGCGGATCACGCGGAGGATGTAGCGGCGCTCCATCTCGTCGAGTGACACGAGGTCGGACGCGCCCTGCGGCTCTCCGTCGCCGATCGACGGCACGCTGGTCCTGCGCACCCGCGACGGCAGATCTTCCGGTGTGATCTCGTCGCCGCGCGCGAGCGCCACGGCGCGCTCGATCGAGTTCTCGAGCTCGCGCACGTTGCCCGGCCAGTCGTACGCGAGCAGGCGCTCGGCCGCCTCGTGCGAGATGCGCAGGCCGGGGCGCCCGGTGCGCGCGCCGATGCGCTCGACGAACGTCTGCGCGAGCACGAGCACGTCGCCGCCGCGGGCGCGCAGCGGCGGCATGCCGATCTCGATCACGTGGATGCGGAAGAAGAGATCCTGCCGGAAGCGGCCCGCCGCGACCTCGACCTCGAGATCCTTGTGCGTCGCGGCCAGGATCCGTGCGTCGAAGGTGATCTCCCGATCGCCACCGACCGGGCGGACGCTGCGCTCCTGCAGCGCGCGCAGGAGCTTCACCTGCATGCCCTGCGGCATGTCGCCGATCTCGTCGAGGAAGAGAGTGCCGCCGCTCGCGCGCACGAAGAGCCCCGTTCGATCGGCGCGCGCGTCGGTGAACGCGCCCTTCGCGTGCCCGAACAGCTCGCTCTCGAGGAGCGTCTCGGGCAGCGCGGCGCAGTTGATCGCGACGAAGGGGCCGGCGGCGCGCGGGCTCTTCTGGTGCAGGGCGCGCGCGGCGAGCTCCTTGCCGGTGCCGCTCTCGCCCGTGATCAGCACCGTGGCATCGGAGCTCGCGGCGCGCTGGATCAGGTCGAAGACGCGCCTCATCGCGTCGGTGCGGCCGACGAGCTCGCCACCGTCCTCCGCGGCGACGCGCGAGCGCAGGCGATCGATCTCGAGGCGCAGCGCGCGATGTCGCACCGCGCGATCGAGCGCCATCGCGACCACCGCGAGATCGAAGGGCTTGGTGATGAAGTCGTAGGCGCCGCTGCGGATCGCGTCGACGGCGGTCCGGATGCTGCCGAACGCGGTGATCACGATGACGGGCAGCGCGGGATCGAGCTCGCCGACCGCGCGACAGAGGTCGAGGCCGGACGCGCCGCCCATCCGCAGGTCGGAGAGCACGACGTCGAAGGCCGCGCCCTCGCGCAGCAGGCGGAGCCCCTCCTCGGCCGAGGTGCGCCACTCGACGGCGAACCCTGCGTGCGAGAGGCCCTCGTCGAGCATCTCGCAGCTGCTCGGATCGTCGTCGACGACGAGCACTCGGCCACGCGTCGATTGGGAAGGAGAGCTGGGCACGAGCATGGCTGGGTAAGGAGGCCCCGGGAACGCCGACCGACCGGGAAAAACCGGCCGACGTCCCCGGGGGCCTTGGCCGGGAGACCGAGCGCGCCCTTCAGCAAGAACGCGGCCGACGCCGTCCCGCTGGGTTTGCCCAGATTGCGCCGTGCGGCAGTGTCGCGCAGACGCGACACGATCGCAGCGTGCGACAGGCGGTCGCGGCGCCTCCGCGGAGGACAGCGCGGCTCGAGCTCGACGGACTGGGGAATGTAACGATGCCGTACATGCCCAGGTTCCATCAGCCGCCGACCGAGCTGCTCGGACGCGCGGCCGACGTCACGGCGAGCGCGCCCGGGCGGGTCAACCTCATCGGCGAGCACACCGACTACAACGACGGATTCGTGCTGCCGACGGTGATCCCGCAGCGAACCCACGTCGCGCTGGCCAAGCGGAGCGATCGCCTGGTGCGCGCGCGCAGCGCGAGCGCCGACGGGCCGGAGGAGTACGAGCTCGGTCGAGAGCAGCGGTGCGGGCGCTGGATCGACTACCTGCAGGGCGTGACCGGCACCCTCGCGCGCGAGGGCCACGCGATCGGCGGGGTGGACGTGGTGATCTCGTCGGAGGTCCCCGTAGGCAGCGGCCTCTCGTCGAGCGCGGCGCTCGAGGTCGCGATGCTGCGCGCACTGCGGAGCGCATTCGATCTGGACCTCGACGACCTGACGCTCGCGAAGCTCGCGCAGCGCGGCGAGAACGAGCTGGTCGGCGCCCCCGTCGGGATCCTCGATCCGCTCGCGTGCAGCCTCGGCTCACCGGGCATCGCGCTCTTCGTCGACACGCGCACGCTCACCATCGAACAGGTGCCGCTGCCGAGCTCGCTCGAGCTCGTCGTGATCGACTCGGGCGTCACGCACGATCACGTGCTCGGCGGATATCGGCAGCGCCGCGCGGAGTGCGAGGACGCGGCGCGCCGGCTCGACGTGCCCGCGCTGCGCGACGTGCTCCCGGGCGAGCCGCAGATCCGCGTGCTTCCCGCGCCGCTCGATCGGCGCGTGCGGCACGTGGTGACGGAGAACGCGCGCGTGCTGCGCACCGTCGACGCGCTGCGCTCGGGCGATCTCGGGGCGCTCGGCGAGCTCTTCGCGGCCTCGCACGCGTCGATGCGCGACGACTACGAGGTCTCCGTTCCCGAGGTCGACCGCATCGTCGCGCGCGCCGCCACGCACGACGGAGTCGTCGCCGCGCGGCTCACCGGCGGCGGCTTCGGCGGCTCGGTCGTCGTGCTCGCGCACGCAGGTCGAGCTGGAGAGGTCGCTGCGTCGCTCGCCACGATCCCCGGCGCACGTGCGCTCGTGCCCGCCGGCTGAGGGCGTACGTCGTGCGCGCGTCAGCGCTCACGGATGCGCGCGATCGCGCACCTTCGCCGGCACCGCCGTCTCCCGCGCGGCGCTGGCGAGGATCGCGTCCGCGCAAATCAGCCCGCTGCGCACGGCGCCCTCCTGGCAGCTCATGAAGCGCTGCTCGGTCCAGTCGCCGGCCAGGAAGAAGTTGCCGAGCGGCGTCTTCTGCGTCGGTCGCTGGCTCATCGCGCCGGGGATCGGTCGCACCAGGTGCTCGCGATGTCGCAGCACGATCCTCTTCACGATCGGGGCGTCCTGGATCGCGATGTGGCTCTGGCCGATGCGGTCGATCACGTGCGCGACGACGTCGTCGTCGGAGCGCTCCATCCACTCGTCGGCCGGGGAGACGATCACCGAGAGGCGGCTGCCCTCGCGCGGGTAGGCGGTCGTGTGCTGATCCTGGTAGGCGCACGCGGCGCTGTGGCCGACCAGCGTGTAGCAGGCGTCCGGCACGACGATGCGATCGAAGAAGAGCTGCACCGAGATCGCGGGCGCGATCGGGAGGCGATCGAGCGCGGAGAAGAATTCGATGCGGCGCAGCTCGTCGGGCAGGAGGCGGCGCAGCGCCCAGACCGGCGTCGCGCTCACGAACAGGTCGCCCTCGATGCGCTCGCCCGACTCGAGCACCAGCGCGCGCACGCGGCGATCGCCCTCCGTCTCGATGCGCGCCACCGTCGCATCGCAGCGGATGATGGCGCCACGCTCACCGAGCCAGCGGCCGAGGGGCTGGAAGATCGTCTCGTCGCGCGCCCCGCGATAGCCGGCGACGCGCAGCTCGGTCGGGTGGCGGAAGAGCTGGTGCACCCACACCAGGAAGTTGAACGCCGAGAATTCCTCCGGCTCGGTGAACTGGATCGCCCGGCAGAACGGCCGGATGAAGCGCTCCAGCACGAGCTCGCTGCCGTTCGCGCGACGCCACCACTCGGTCACCGTCATCTGATCGAAGGTGCGGCGCAGGCGCTCGTAGCCGAGCATCCCCGGCGCGAGCAGCGGCACCATCGAGAGCTTGTCCTTGAGCGACAGGAAGTCGTTCTGGCCGAGCCCTCGCAGCAGGGTGGCGAGCGGCGCGCGCAGCGGATCGTTCGCGTAGGTCGCCTCGACGCCGGTGCTCGAGTCCTCGAGGCGGAGCTCGGTCATCCACGCGAGCGCGCGATCGGGATCGATCCCGACGTCGACCATCAGCCGCCGGAATTCGCTGTACGCCCCGAGGAACACGTGCAGCCCCTGCTCGACCCAGTCGCCGTCTGCGTCGCGGAACGTCGCCGCGCGACCGCCGAGATACGGCAGACCCTCGTAGATGCGGACGCGGTGCCCACGCTCGACCAGCACCTTCGCGCAGCTGAGGCCCGCGAGCCCACCACCCGCGATCACGACGTCTCGCTCCATGTCACTCCTCCGCGCTGCGAAGAGCCACGTAGGCTCGACCCATGTCGGGGCAATCCTCTCGGCGGAGTGCCGCGGCGCCGCGCGATCGGCGCGCGCTCGAAGTACGATGCGAGCCGATGACCCGCGCAGTCCTGGGATGCTCCGTCGCCTCGATGCTCGTGCTCGCGCTCGCCGCCGACGCCCACGCGCAGGTGCTGTCGTTCGAGGGCGAGGTGCCCGAGGAGGGCGACTACTTCGTCATCCCGTTCGAGGTGCCCGCCGGCATCGCGGAGATCGAGATCCGCCACGACGATCTCTCGGAGGTGAACATCCTCGACTGGGGTGTGATCGCGCCCAGCGGCTTCCGCGGCTACGGCGGCGGCAACGTGGAGCCGGCGGTGCTCAACGCCGAGGCCGCGTCGCGCAGCTATCTGCCGGGCCCGATCGAGGTCGGGACCTGGCTCGTCTACGTCGGCAAGGCGAAGATCGAAGAGCGACCCGCGCGCTACGCCGTCGAGGTCGAGCTGCGCGCCGAGGCAACGCTCGCGCCCGAGCCGGAGCGCGCCCCGTACGCGCCGGTCGCCGCGCTCTCGAGCGAGGCGCGCTGGTACGCCGGCGACTTCCACGTGCACTCGCGAGAGAGCGGCGATGCGCCCGTGACGCTCGAGGAGATCGCGGACTACGCCGAGAGCATCGGCCTCGACTTCGTGATGCTGAGTGATCACAACACCGTCTCGCAGCTCGAGCACTACGCGGCGCTGCAGGCGGCCCACCCCGATCTGCTGTTCGTGCCGGGCATCGAGGTGACGACCTACCAGGGCCACGCGCTCTCGATCGGCGGGACCGAGTGGATCGATCACCGGCTCGGCTACGAGGGTCGAACGATCGATCAGGTCGCGGACGAGGTGCACGCCGACGGCGCGCTGTTCGCGATCGCGCATCCGTCCCTGAGCATCGGCGACGCGTGCATCGGTTGCGGCTGGATGGCGATGCTCGGAGGCGACGATCTCGACGCGATGGAGATCCAGACCGGCGCGTTCAGCGTGACGGGCTCGCTGTTCTTCAACCGCACGCTGACCCGCTGGGAGGATCTCGCGGCGGCGGGGCATCGCGTGGTCGCGATCGGCGGCAGCGACGATCACCGCGCCGGCACCGGTACCGGGCCCTTCGACAGCCCGATCGGCAGCCCGACCACGCTCGTGTTCGCGCAGGAGCTCAGCGCGTCGGCGATCCTCGAGGGGCTCCGGCTCGGGCGCACGGTCATCAAGCTCGAGAGCCCGGACGATCCGATGATCGAGATCACGTCGCCCGATCTCTCGTCGGGCGACGGCGTCATCGCCGACTACGTGACGGTGCGCGTCCGCGTCACCGGCGCCGCGATGGGCGCGACGCTGCAGCTCGTGCGGAGCGGCGTCGCGGGCGCGCCGATCGACGTGGTCGGCGATCCGTTCGAGCACGAAGAGATCGTCGTCGCGGGCGCGGGCGAGGAGTTCTTCCGCGCGCAGCTCTCGATCGGTGGAAGACCGCGCGTCGTGACGAACCACTTCTTCGTCTCCCCGGCGACCGCCGGCGGCGCCGATGGCGGCGGAATGCCCGACGCCGGGGCGGAGACCGGCGGCGGCGAGGGCTGTGCGTGCGGTGTGACATCGACGCGCGGCTCGACGGCGGGCGCGGCGTTCGTGCTGCTCGGCGTGCTCGTGATCGTGGCGCTGCGCCGCGTGCGCCGCTGAGGCCGCTCGCCACCGTGGCTCGGGATCTGCACCGCTCCGCGTGAGGAGGTCACGATGGCAGCGTCGCGAGACGAGTCGGTGCACGAGGCAGATCGCGGACGGCGCGCGACCAAGCCGAGCGACATCCCGAAGCGCGGCTGGAAGGACGTCGCGCTCCGCGTGAAATCGGAGGTGAAGGACGATCGCGTGTCGATGGTCGCGGCGAGCGTCGCGTTCTATTCGATGCTCGCGATCTTCCCGGCGATGATTGCGCTCGTCACGCTCTATGCGCTGATCGCCGACCCGGCCGACGTGCAGTCGCACCTCCAGTCCGTCTCTACGATGCTCCCTGAGCAGGCGCGCTCGGTGCTCGACGATCAGCTGCGCTCGCTGACGTCGCACTCCTCCGCCGGCGTCTCGCTCGGCCTCGCGGCGTCGCTGCTCGGCGCGCTCTGGGCCGCGTCGGGCGGCATGCGCGCGCTGATCACGGCGATGAACGTCGCGTACGACGAGGAAGAGAAGCGCGGATTCCTGAAGGTCGTCGCGCTCTCGCTCGCGATGACGCTGGGCGCCATCGTGTTCATCGTGGTCGCGGTCTTCGCTGCGGCCGTGCTGCCCGCGCTGTTCGGCGTGATCGGGCTCGAGGGCACGGCCCAGACGCTGCTCGAGGTGCTGCGCTGGCCGATCCTCGCGCTGATCGCGATGCTCGGCATCTCGGTCCTGTATCGCTACGCGCCCTCGCGCGATCGCGCGCAGTGGCGCTGGGTGAGCTGGGGCAGCGGGATCGCGACCGCGGTCTGGCTGCTCGGCACCGCGCTCTTCTCGTTCTACGTCTCGAGCTTCGGGAGCTACAACGAGACGTACGGCGCGATCGGCGGCGTGATCGTGCTGATGCTCTGGTTCTACATCACGGGGTTCGCCGTGATGCTCGGTGCCGAGATCAACGCGGAGCTCGAGCACCAGACGGCGCGCGACACCACAGCAGGGCGCGCCGAGCCGATGGGCGAGCGCGGCGCCGCGGTGGCCGACACGCTCGGCCCCTCCTACGCCCGCTGATTCGACAGGAGTGCTCGCCCCGGAGGGCGCGGACGGAAGCGCGCGCTTCGCGCGCGGACGGAAGCGCCCGGAGCGGGCG
>JALYRN010000728.1 GCA_030855295.1 Myxococcota bacterium
GAGCTGCGCGTGGCGATCGAGCCGCTCGCGCTGCGCTGCGGGCCGCTGGTCGCGCCGCTCTACTCGTCGCCGCCCGATCCGGCGTTCGATCGCAACGCGTGCAGCACGATCGAGCGACAGGATCCGGTGCAGGTGCTCGCGCGCTGGGGCGACGAGCTGCTGCTGGTGCGCTCGCGCTACGCGCTCGGCTGGATCGCGGCCGACGCGCCGCTCTCGCCCGCGGTCCCGGCAGAGGACGGCGCGATCTGGACCGAGGCGCCGCGCGCGCGGAGCCGCGGCGGGCTGACGCTCCGGAGCGAGGGCGACGCCGCGATCGAGGTCGATCCCGACGTGCTCCTCCCGATCGATCCCGAGAGCGCCGATCGACTGCGCTTCGCGACGCGCGACGGATTCCATCGCAGCGTGACGATCGAGCGTGGCCTCGTCGATCCGGTGCGGCGCCCGCTGACCCGGCGCGCCTTCCTGACCGAAGCGTTCCGTCACCTCGATCGGCCGTACGGCTGGGGTGGGCGCGAGGGCGGGCTCGACTGCTCCGAGCTCGTGATGGACACGCTCGGCACCTTCGGGATCGAGATGCCGCGCCACAGCGCGCGTCAGGCGCAGGCGGGCTCGTTCTCGATCGAGGTGCCGCCGGACACGAGCGAGGCCGATCGACTGCGCCTGCTCGATGCGGCCGCGAGCCGCGGGATCGTGCTGCTGCACTTCCCCGGGCACGTGATGATCTGGCTCGGTCGCACGAGCGAGGGCGAGCCGCGCATCCTGCACTCGTTCGCCGAGTACCTCGAGCCGTGCGAGGGCGGAGGCGAGACGCTCCGGCGCGTGAACCGCGTGTCGGTCAGCGATCTCGAGCTGGGACGCGGCACCACGCGGCGCGCGTTCCTCGAGCGCCTCGAGCGCATCGTCGTGATCGGGCGGAGCCCGGGGCCGGAGCTCGCGGGGGTCGCGACGCTGCGCCCGGCGCTGCCGGTCGAGCCGCCGACCACGCTCGAGTGCAGCGACTCGCTCCGCACGCGGATCTTCCAGTCGCCCGCGATGCCCCACGCGGGCGCGCCGCTGCGCTTCGTGATCACGAGCTCCGACGATCTCGGGCCGGTGGACGTCGAGCTGCGCGATCCGAGCGGGCGCGTGGTGCGACCGAGCGACGTGCACCGGCTCGGCGGTCCGCCGTGGACGTTCTGGGTCGAGGTCGCGCGGCCCGCGGCGGGGCGGTGGACGATCGCGATCGGCGACGGCGAGCGGGTCGCCGCGTGCGATCGCGTCAACGTCGCGCGCCAGCCGCGCGATGCGACCGACGCGCTGCCGATGCCGATCGGGCCCGAGGCTCGGCTCTCCGAGCCCAACGAGGCGATCTGGGTGCCTCGCTGGAGCTGGGAGGAGGACACCGAGAACCTCTACGCCGCGTTCGTCGAGCAGCTCTACGCGTATCCCGTCGACGATCGCACCTGGCGCTCGCTCTCCGAGCTGCTGCGCGATCGCGAGCACAACCTGCTCTTCGGGCACCTCGGTCAGGGCGAGGAAGCGCGGCTCGAGCTGGTGCCCGACTGCGCGGATCTGCCGTACTTCCTGCGGGCGTACTTCGCGTGGAAGCTGCGCCTTCCGTTCGCGTACCGGCGCTGCAGCCGCGGTCGCGCCGGCGTCCCGCCGAGCTGCGGCGAGGCGATCACGCCCGCGATGCCGCACGAGCAGCCCGACGAGGTCGAGGCGTTCCGCTGGTTCATCGAGCGACATCTGCGCCCCGGCGTGCACTCCGCGAGCGGGCGCACGTCGCCGCGCGACGAGGCCACCGATCTGTATCCGGTCCCGCTGACGCGCGAGGCGCTGCGGCCCGGGACCGTGTTCGCGGATCCGTACGGGCACCTGCTGATCGTGAGCGCGTGGCAGCCGCAGGGCGCGGGCGGCTCGGGCGTGCTCTACGGCGCCGACGCCCAGCCCGATGGAACGATCGGTCGCCGCACGTTCTGGCGGGGGACGTTCCTGTTCACGCCGGACACCGGCGACGTCGGCGCGGGGTTCAAGGCGTTCCGCCCGGTCGTCTACGACCACCGCGAGGATCTCTGGACGACGCTGACGAACGACGAGCTGCGCGGCGCGCGCGACGCGACGCCGTGGTCGGACCAGCAGTACCGCGGCACGCAGGACGACTTCTACGAGCGCATGGAGACGCTGATCAACCCGCGCGCGCTCGATCCCGCCGCGATGCAGCTCGCGCTCGTCGACGCGCTCGAGGAGTCGGTGGTGCGGCGCGTGGTGTCGGTCGACAACGGCGAGGAGTGGCATCGCGCGAACGCGGGCGCGGTGATCCCGATGCCGGAGGATCTCGACATCTTCCTGACCGAGGGCGCGTGGGAGGACTTCAGCACGCCGTCGCGGGACATGCGGCTCCTGGTCGCGATCGACACGGTCGTGGGGCTTCCCGAGTCGCTGCGCCGCAACCCCGCGCGGTGGGGGCTCAGCGAGGGCGCCGAGCTCGACGCGGCGGTCGAGCGCGCGCACGCCCGGCTGCGTGAAGAGCTCGCGTCGCGTCGCTTCACGTACACGCGCAGCGACGGCGCTCCCCAAGAGCTGACGCTCGCGGACGTCGTCGCGCGCGAGGACGCCATCGAGACGGCGTGGAACCCGAACGACTGCGTCGAGGTGCGCTGGGGAGCGCCGGACGGCTCGCCGGAGCGCGCGAGCTGCGCGAGGCACGCGCCGGCGGAGCAGCGGGAGCGGATGGCGCGGATGAGAGAGTGGTTCGCGAGCAGGCAACGTCCGACGCGCTAGGTGCGCTCGGCCCGCACGCTCGTTCCGTCAGGAACGAACGAGAACGCCCCGGACCCATTCGGGGCCGGGGCGTCGTCGCGAGCGCGGCGCTCTTCGATTCGGTCAGATGGTGTCGAGGAAGGCGACCAGGTCGTCGACCTGCTCGGGCGCGAGGTGGCTCGTGCGGCCGTGCATGTCGCCACCGCCGCACGCGTCGCTGAAGCGCTCGTGCAGCGTGGTCGCGCAGCCCGAGTGCATGACCGGCGTGCGATACGAGACGCCGATCAGCGAGGGCACCTGGAACGCGCCGCCGGTGCCGACGTCGACGGTGGCGTTGCTCGAGTAGAGCGCGCCCGAGTGACACGTCGCGCACTGCGCCTCGCCGTTGAACAGCGTCGCGCCGCGTGCGACCGCGTCGGCGTCGACGACCGGCGACGAGGTCGGCGCGGGGAGCGCGTCGAGCCAGCCGCCGAGCGCATCGATCTGCGCCGGCCCGAGCGCCGGACCCTGCATGCGGCCGGTGAAGACGTCGCGCACGAGGTGCTCGAGGTCCTGCATGTCGCCGTCCCAGTGGAACGGCTCGGTGCCGATGAGATCGCCGTGCATCGCCGGCGTGCGGCGTCCGCCGATGCGTCCGAAGGTCCACGTGCGGCCGTCCTCGCCGCCCTCGGGGTGGCACGACGCGCACGCGAGGAACGCGCCCGAGTTGCCGTGGAACACCGCGTGGCCGGCGTCGAAGCGCGCCTCGCCGCCCAGCGGGATCCAGCTGACGTCACCGAACTGCCCGATCAGCGCGAGGTTCGCGCCGGTGGCGCCGCTCGTCGCGTCGCGCGAGAGCACCACGAGCGTGCCGTCCTGCGCGTACGCCGCCGAGGTCGCGTTCGGGATCGGCGACGAGGTCTCCTGCTCGGGGAACATGCAGTCGCCGGGGAACGAGTGCTCCAGGTTGAGGCGCTGATAGACGAGCACCGAGCTCTCGCCGCGCTCGTTGCCCGCGGCGACGACCGCGACGCGCTGCGAGCCGTCCGCGAGCACCGGCGAGATCGCGACGTCGACCGGCAGCGTCGCGCGGGCGAGGTCGGGGCCGCCCGTGATGGTGCCGTCCTCGTGGAAGAACGTGAGGCTCGACTGCACGATGCTCGACTCGCACCCCGAGCCGCCGCCGTAGCCGCCCGGATCCGGGGCGACTTCCTGGCCGCTCGCGCGCTGGTGCACCATCGCGATCTCACCCGCGGGCGCGCTGATCGTGCGCCATGCGACCGCCGGCTCGAACGCGCCGCCCGCGAAGTCGCCCTCGAAGCCGCGACCGAACGCGTCGGCCGAGCTC